>JACMRI010000143.1 GCA_014376525.1 Bacteroidia bacterium
ATGATAGGAGGATATGCCGAGTTAGGGTATAATGTATTACACAAAAAACAAGCGGTAAAATCGCTTACTATATTTACACGGTATGAGTATTTGGATTTAAACAGTAAAGTGCCTGTAAACGGTATTGCTACAGGCATTAATAAGCAACAATATATTATAGCAGGTGTTAATTTTGCACCCATACGAGGGTTATCATTTAAGGCTGAGTATAGGTTACTCACTACCGAAGCCCCTAATCCGTTATTAATTATAAACCCATTTCCACAACAGCTTGCTTATCCTACAAGTATTAATTATGTGGGCATAGGTATGGCATACGCATTTTAATTTTTTTTTAACTATTACTTATTATTTCATATATGAATACTCGTCGCAATTTTATTAAGAATACCTGCATAGCTTGTACTGGTGCAGCTTTTGGCGCAAGTGTATTGCAAAGTTGCAGTAGTATTAAAACAGTTAATAGTGAAATTGCCAATAATATGATGACGGTGCTTAAAACCGAATTTGCAACTGTAACCACTATGAAAGTGCGCAACCTACAATTGCCCTACGACATATTATTGGTAAAAGAAAACGAAACCAACTATTACGCATTGTATATGCAGTGTACCCACGAAGATAATGCAGTGTACACTGATGGTAGCAAGATAAACTGCCCAAGCCATAGTAGTCAGTTTGATATGAAAGGCGAAGTGCTAGAAGGACCTGCTATAAGAGCATTGAAACGGTTTAGAACCGAACAAACCGAGACTAATATTAATATTTATTTGAAAAATTAAACTTTAAAAAAACAACTGATAAATAATGAAATCTATAATTAAAACTACATCGTTAGTTGTACTTGCAACAGTAGTAACATTTACTGCATGCCGTAAAAAGAAAGAGGAAGTAATACCAGCAGTAACACCAGCTACTGCCGAAACATTATCGCAGGAAGTAATAGTTTCGTTTGCGAGTACAATAGCTTTACCACAATACAATGATATGAGTGTAGGAGCAATTAATTTGGTAAACGCTGTAGCTAACCTTAATGCAACTACCACGCAAGCTAACTTAGTAATAGCACAGCAAGAATGGAAAAATTTACGTAGTACTTGGGAGCAAAGCGAAGCATTTTTGTTTGGTCCAGTGGCTGATGAAAACTTAGATCCTAACGTGGATGATTGGCCAGTAAACAAAAATGATTTTGATTCGGTATTAGTTTCTACAGCACCACTAAATGATAGTACTGTGGCTAATTATCAAACTTCGCTTAAAGGGTTTCATGCTTTGGAATACATATTATTTGATGCAAACCAAAGTAAGCAAGCAAGCAACATAACGCCTCGAGAAAAACAATATATGACTGCTATAGCCAACGATTTAAAAAAGAACTGTACCAAAATGTACACCGGTTGGGCACAAAATAGTGGGAATTATTACCACACATTTACCACCACTAACAGCGTATATACCAATAAGTTACAAACTTTAGTTACAATAGTAGATGCAATGGCTAGTATATGTGGCGAAGTAGGTGAAGGAAAAATAAAAAGTGTATATGAAGGACAAGATGCTTCGCAAGAAGAATCGCAGTTTAGCAACAATTCATTTACCGATTTTAGAAACAATATAATAGGTGTACGTAACGTATATTTAGGTGTATACAAAGCCAATGATAGCAGAGGTTTAGAAGATATTGTTCGTCAGTACAACTTAAGCCTTGATGGTAAAATAAAACAACAAATGGAAACTGCTATAAATTCATTTAACGGATTTACAAAACCATTTGGACAAGCAATATTTACTGAGGCTACACAAATTAACACTACAATAGCAGCCATAAATGCACTTAAAATAACATTAGAAACTGAGTTAAAACCTTTATTACAAGCTAACATTAAATAATATTAAAATGTTTATCCAAGCCATCATTTCTCGTATAGTCATTATTATAATAAGTTGCACATTATTGCTAATAGGATGCCGCAAGCCACAGGAAATAAACGACAGAATAGAAAACTATGACGAACGTTTAAGTGGAGGACAACAAACCACATTTAATGAAACGTACGATGATGCTTTTCCAGTATTATCAGCGTCTAAAGTTACTACACATAACTTGGGCGATGCCGTTTTTGGTGCTACGTTTGTAACTTCGCCAGCGCCTATTAATCCTGGTTTAGGGCCTGTGTTTAATAACGTTTCATGTGGTTCGTGTCATATAAATAACGGAGTAGGAAAACCGCCAGTAAACGGTACTGAACAAGGTCAGTCGTTTTTATTTAAGTTAAGTATGCCGGGTTACGACGCACATGGTGGCTCAGTACATGTACCCAACTACGGTGTACAGTTACAAAGCCGAGCAGTATTTGGTGTACAACCTGAGGGTAAAGTAAGTATAACATACAGCAATATACAAGGCGAATTTACTGATGGTGTAAAGTATAATTTACAAAAACCAACTTATACCATTACTAATCCCTACATGCCTTTGCCCGCAGGAGTTTTGATGAGCCCACGTTTACCTATGGCGGTAATAGGATTGGGTTTGCTTGACGCTCTTACCGACAACTGGATGTTGGAACATCAAGATTTAAACGATGCAAATAACGATGGTATAACTGGTAAAGTTAATTATGTATGGAACGAACGTACACAAACCAAAACCATAGGTCGTTTTGGCTGGAAAGCAACTATACCAACCATTGAGCAACAGGTGGCTCTTGCATTTAACGAAGATATGGGTATAACAAGCCCATTGTTTCCTGTAGAAAGTACGTATGGTCAGTTTCAGTACGATAAGTTAAACGATGATAGCGAAATTAACGATAGCATATTAAGTACCGTAACTTTTTATATAAAGAGCCTTGCAGTTACTGCACGCCGCAATGTAAACGATGCTACTGTACAACAAGGTAAATCTATATTTAAACAATTAAACTGTAGTGGTTGCCATTTGATGACCGCACGCACTGGTGTAAATATGGGTTATACCGAAGTTAGTAATCAACTTATATTTCCGTTTACCGATTTATTATTGCACGATATGGGAAGCGAATTAAGTGATAATAGACCCGAGTTTGACGCACTTGGAAGTGAATGGCGCACGCCACCATTGTGGGGTATTGGCTTATCTCAAAAAATAAATGGCAATACGCATTACCTGCACGATGGGCGTGCTCGTAGCCTAGAAGAGGCTATACTATGGCACGGTGGCGAAGCATTACAAAACAAAACTGCTTACACAAAACTTACCAAAGAAGATAGAAATGCTTTAATAAAGTTTCTACAATCATTGTAATATCGTAAATAAATATAAGTGCTTAACAATTGTATACAGTTTTATAAAAAGCGCAAGCCCACGATTATCGTGGGCTTGCGCTTTTATGAAACTGTTATACTTATCTAATTAAGGATAGTTTAAATTGTAATTTAATTACAATTACTTATTTTAAGTTATTTAATATATCGTCCATTTCAGGTACACTTATTTGTTTGTAACTAGTGGGCAAGGCAAATACTTTATCTTCTACTGTTACTGTTTTTACTTCGCGCGCTGTAAGGTGCATATGTATGCCATATTTTACTGCATGGTAATCCATAAGTACACCATCTATGCTCTTAAATGGACTCCACCAATTACAGTTTTTAGCATCAATATCTTGTGTATAGTATAGGTCAAATTTCATTTTCCCACTGTTACCTATTTCCATTATTGCTTTTTTGCAATTGTAGCCTGCAATTTGTTTCGTTTGCCCTTCTACTTTGGTTATAGTATATTTATCATCGTGTTGTATTACGCTATCTATCAAAGCTTGAGAATATACTGCAGCTTTTTTGTCGGCAACTATTTTTAATAATTGTATAACTTCTTTTTTATCATAGTTAGCTACATTTATCATACTTACCATACCCATACCTGTAGTAAAATCGCTGTTAGTATTACCGCCTTTAAACTTTACCGTAACATCTTTTGGGTAAACACTAGCCATTGAACTATTACCCATGTCTGGGTAATCTACATCAAATATTATTTCGCCTTCAGTAGGGTTGTTCTTTTTAAAAACATCACCACAAGCTGTAAGTAGTGTAAATGCGCTTAGTAAAAGCAGATAGATGTATTTTGTATTCATTTATTTTTTTAGTTTACTATATTTTTTTATACTCCATTATGCACATTATTTTTAGCATATTTATTACAAATATATGTTTTTTGGGATAGTAACAACTAACTATCTTTTTTGTTTTAGCAATGTGTATTTATTGTATATTTAGATCAATTATATATATAGCATAAATGATAGTAAATATTGATAAAAACTCTGGATTTTGTTTTGGTGTAGTGTATGC
>JACMRI010000144.1 GCA_014376525.1 Bacteroidia bacterium
AAGGGTGTGCGGTACAATAGTTTTTTGGTTTCGTTGTAGTTTACGTTATATGATACGCTAATGTTCCAAGGCACACTAAAGTCCACGTAGTCGTAAGGATTGCGCTGTATCATTTGTAACTCCGCATCTTTTTTTACTGCTGGTTTGTTAGGCGTATTTGTTTTACTATTTAAGTTAAACTGCACGTTAAGGTTAGCATTAACCAAACGAGTAAGTTGGTTATTTTTATTGTATTGAAACTTGTTTACACGCAAGCCCGTGCTATCGTTATAAGCGTATGGATCTAGCTGGGCGGTACTAGTAACGTTTATAATTTTAAAAAAAACATTACGTGCGCTTATGTTTATATTACTCAAATTTAGCGAATCGGCAAATACATTGTACGCCGCATCAAACCCCAAATAATCTAACACTTGTGCCTTGCGTGTACCTCCTGTTGCGCTATCTTTTTTTGATTTTACTTTTGCTTCAAAATTATTAGCTAACGAAAACCGTATATTACCCTGATTAATTGTGCTGTTGTTGGCACTTGCATACGAACCCAAATAAGGGTCGTAATACACTGTTTGTTGGGGGTTTACGCCTATACTGTTTAATTGGTAAAACGGATTTTTTTTTAATAAAGGTATATAATTAAAACTTAACGATGGTCGCATTACATGGCGTAAAGCTTGCACTGCACCACGCTTAAACTGATACATACCATATATAGTAGAGCTTGCGCTTAACGCCACGTTTACAGCCCTCGATTGATAAAAACCAAAACTCGTATCTTGCTTTAGTGTATATGCGCTATCGTTGGTATTGGCGGCGTTGCGTATGTATTTTACGTTGCGGTTTATTTGTTTTAAATGCCAGTTTTCGGTGTAATTAACCGAGGGTTGTATGTTTAAATATTTTAATGCTTTGAAGTTGGTAGATACGCTAGCGGTGTGTTGCAGACCAGTGCTAAATAATCGTTTAAGTGTGTCGGGGCGAGATAAATATTTAAACGTAGTATCTTTAAATTGTAATTCGTTGCGCGTGTTTGCACTGTAGCTCAAGCCTATGTTTTCGTACCATTTGGGTGTACCCACAGCATTTTTTCGGCGCAATGGATTTATCTGATTCATATTAAACGAAGCCCCAGGCAACACCAAGTTTACTAGCTTGGTTTGCGTACTCTGACTTTGACTTGCATACGCCGAAAACGAAAAAGGTGTATTGGCAAAACGCTTGGTATAGTTGATGTTAGAGTTAAACGAACTTTGTTGCACATCTTCTACATTAATTCTATTAAAGGTATTAAATTTATTAGAAACCGCATTTACCTCCGCATTAAACGTGCGTGTAGGGTGGGCTTTAGGGTCTTGTTGATGTCGCCAATGTACACCATAGTTTTTTTGTTCTTTGTAGTTTGCATAATCTCCCTTTAAACCAAATTTTGTAACAGAATAATCTAAACGTGCATTACCACTATATTTGTAGCGTTTTGCATAGCTACTAGCGGCTGACAAGCGATAACTTCCTCGTGTGTAAATATCTCCCAATAGTGCAAAGTCCACATTATCATTTATTCCCCAGTAATAACCGCCTTCTTTCATAGAAAAACCAAGGCTTTGCGAGTTACCTGGCTTAGGTAGTATAATACCCGATTTACGTCCTTTTTTGTTTGGGAAAAATCCAAACGGAACCATAAGCGGTGTAGGTATATCCAGTATATATAAATCTGCGGGACCTGTTATAATTTTATCTTCGGGTATTACTTTTAGCTTACTTGCTTTTATGTAAAAATGTGGATGCTCTATATTGTTGCAAGTAGTGTATTTACCATTGGCTATGTAGTACTCCTCCTTTGGCGATTTTTTTACTATTGCACCGTGTATATAGCCATCTCCCTCTTGTGTTATTACTTTGCTTATGCGTCCTTTGCGTGTTTCAAAATTATATAACATAGAGTCGGCATCAAACTTATTAATACCTTCCTCAAACTTAGGTTTACCTATGGTTTTACCAGTGCTATCTATGGTACCTTGTGCGTGTACTAAATTATTTTTTATATCAAGCGTTATTCTATCAGCGTTCAATTTAAGCTGTTCATATATTACCTCGCTTGCGCCGTATAAATATATTTTTTGATTAACAATATCGAACACCATACTATCCTTGGCAGAGTAAGTTACCTTATGGTCAAGCCCCAAATTATTTTCCACCACTTTGTTTACCAATGTGTCTTTTTTAGTAGCCAATGTATCGGCTGTGTTAGCAACCAATAAAGATTCTTGCGCCTTTAGTGTGGTTACACTAAAGGCGCAAGAAAATAAGAATATATAGGTTAGTAAGCGCAAGTAATTACATTAAAATTCAAACTGCGTTAAATAATGGTTTAAATGTTTGTAAAACATATTGTTCCATTTTTGCGAGGTAAGTTTTACAAACCCGTTCAACTCTTTACCTTCAAAAAAAAGTTGCGCCATCTTGCTGTGCTTTGTTTATGTAATTTATTAATTGTGCTTTTTCTAAGCTAAAATCTTTGTCGCTTTTTATAATAAAAAAAGGTGCTATAGAGCCGTTATGTTTGTAAGGTGTTTCGCTCACAACGCTTTTTTTAATTAATGCTGTCATCATAAATCGCATAAAGGCATTAGGTTTAGGGTGTATGTTATCATATACTAATTTGTAGGTAACGTTGCAGTGTGCCAACATTTGCGACGCATTCATTTTCACACATTTACCTAGTGCAATAACGTTTAATGCGTTAATGCGTGCTATAATTTGGTTACTTACTCTTTGGTCAAAAAAGTTTATCATTAGATTTTTAAATGAGGTAAGGATTTTTTATCTCGCTACCGATTCGTTGGGCGCAGCAATGGTTACGCCACCTACAATTATTGGCTTTACCTCTTCTTTTGGTGTTTCTATAGATTTTATTGTTGGTGTTTCTATAGCGTTATCGGCAACATCTTTTTTTACTTTTTCTACTACTTCATCATAGTCTTGATCTAGCGAAATTTGTTTTTTTACATCTCTCGATCCATTTTCTATTTCGCGTTGTATTTCGTTGGCAGCATCTTTAAACTCACGCATGCCACGCCCCAAGCCTCTAGCCAATTCAGGTATTTTATCTGCACCAAAAAACATCAGTACAAATAACATTATAATAATTATTTCGCCTCCGCCTAAATTCAAAAATAGTAGCATAACTCTTAAGTGTATGTATGATTAAATAATGGCATAAATTTACAACAAAAGTTTATATAAATAGATACTACTATTGACAGCTGTTATAATTATTTAATATATCTTATAATTGTATTTGTTATTCGCATCTTATGGTTAATCATAATCAAAGCACACCTACTTCCAATATTGGACTTCAACCCTACTCAGTAAACAACACATGAGCGTTTAAGTGTTAATTTTTATATATTTTAAAACGGCGTTAGCACATGGTGCTAACGCCGTTTTAAAATATAAATCGCTATAAATTATTTAATAGCTAATTCAGCGTCTACTTTTATTTCTTCTTTTTCTTCGCTGTTATCCAAATCAATTACTATAGGTGTAGCTATGCAAATAGATGAGTATGTACCAATAACAATACCTACTAACAATGCAAACGAGAAGCCACGTATAACTTCGCCACCAAATAAGAATATAGCTAATAACACTATAAATATAGTTGATGAAGTAAGTACAGTACGGCTTAATGTGGCATTTAAGGCATAATTAATAACCGATTTCTTTTCGGTACCATATACATTGTTTTTGCCTTTTTCGCTTAAGTACTCTCTAATACGGTCAAATACCACTACAGTATCCGTCATTGAGTAACTCATTACCGTAAGTATAGCTGCAATAAAATGTTGGTCTATTTCTAACGAGAATGGCAATATACCATGTAGTAATGTGTAAACTGATAATACTATAGCAACGTCGTGTACCAATGCTAATACCGCACCTAAGCCGTATTGCCATTTTTGAAAACGTACCAAAATAAATAAGAACATTATTACACAAGACAATAACACAGCGTACAATGCTGATTTTTGAATATCATCGGCAATTGTTGGTCCTACTTTTTGCGAACTTACTATTTCGTACTTTAAACCAGTTTTAGCTAAGCCTTCGTTTATTTTTGATTCTACTGTAGCATCTGCAACCTCGGTGTTTTCTTGTATTAAATAAGTAGTTGTTATTTTTACTTGTTGGTCGCCACCAAATGTTTTTACCTCTGGTGCACTTTCCAATACTGGTGTTAATGCAGTACGCACATCTTGCGCAGCTACTACGTTATCAAACTTAACTTGGTACGAACGACCTCCTTCAAAATCAACACCGTAATCAAACCCACGTACAAAAAATGATATTATACCTGCAGCAATTACTGCTCCTGAAAACATATAATATTTACTTCTGTTGCCCACAAAATTAAAGTTTACCCCACTAAACAACGACTTTGTTGCAGGTATAGAAAATGATATATCTTGATTTTTACGTAACATATATTCAAACACTAAGCGTGTAATAAATATTGCCGAAAATAACGAAGTTAGTATACCAATAATCATAGTGGTAGCAAAGCCTTTAACTGGGCCCGTACCGTACAAAAACAATACTATACCCAATAGTAATGTGGTAATGTTACTATCTAATATTGATGACATTGCACCTTTAAAACCATCGCTAATAGCGTTGGTAAGAGCAGTACCTTTGTTTAACTCTTCTCTAATACGTTCAAATATCAAAATATTAGCATCAACTGATAAACCAATGGCTAATACAATACCCGCAATACCTGGCAAAGTAAGTACTGCACCTATTGAGGTAAGTACACCCATTATAAAAAATACGTTGGCAATTAAAGCAATGTTTGCTACCCAACCTGCTTTAGCGTAATAAAACGCCATAAACACCAATACTAACACTAATGCAATACCAAACGATAATACACCTGCCGTAATAGATTCTTTACCTAAACTAGGACCTACAATAGCTTCCTCCACTATACGTGCTGGAGCGGGCATTTTACCTGCTTTAAGTATGTTTGCCAAATCTTTTGCTTCGTTAATAGTAAAATTACCCGTAATAGATGAACGCCCGCCCGAAATTTCTGCTTGTACGGTAGGGAACGAATACACACGATTATCTAACACTATGGCAATAGATTTACCAATGTTGTCTTTAGTTAAACGTTTCCATATTTGTGCGCCGTCTGGGCTCATTGCCATAGAAACTTCTCCTTTAGCACCACTTTGCCCATAATCGCCACTTGCATCGGCAATAGCGCCACCGTCTAACGGAGCTTTACCATCGCGGCTTGATGCCTTAATAGCCACTAATTGCAAAAACTGTCCTTCTTTATCTACTGTTTTAGCATTCCAAAGAAAACGCAAATTACGAGGAAATACCGATCTTACACGAGCATCGCTCAATAATTCGTTAATTTTAGCCGTATCTTTTATAGCACTCATACCCACTACTGGGCCTTCGCCTGCCATAAATCCTTTATCGGTTTGATATACCGCAGGTTGCATATATTGGAATAATGGATTTTCTTCGCGCAATTTTTGTGTTGAATCTGCTTTGCTCATAGGCCCTTTTTTCTCCGCTTTCAATGCTGATAAACCCGTTTTAGCAATTGTTACGGTATCTTTTACGTCTGCAGTAGCATCGGTTGTATCAGTAAGTTTAGCTGTACCGTTTGCTTTGCGCAAAGCAGCTATTTTTTTGTTAGCTTCTACTAGTAAGTTGGCTATATTGTCTTTTTGATTATCGTAAGTTTCCCAAAACTCTAGGTTTGCAGTACCTTGCAACAATTTGCGTACGCGCTCTGGTTCTTTTACACCTGGTAGTTCTACCAATATACGCCCTGAGTTGCCTAGCAATTGTATGTTGGGCTGTGCCACACCAAATTTATCAATACGAGAACGAATAATGTTAAACGACCGATCTATAGCTCCTTTAGCCTCTTCATTAATAACGGCTAATACTTGATCGTTGCTAGATTGAAAAGTCACTCTGTTTTTTAACTCCAAAGTAGTATATAACGTAGCTAATTTTTGACCAGCAGCCACTTCTTTAAATGCTTTACCAAACAACGTCACGAAGTTTTCTTGGCTGTTTTTTTGCATTTCAATAGCACGAGTAATAGCAGCGTTTAACTTTACGTCTTGCGGATTGTTTGATATGTTTTTGATTAAATCAACCAATGATATTTCCAATGTAACGTTCATACCACCCTTTAAATCCAGACCTAAGTTAAGTTCACGCTCTTTAACATCGCGGTAAGTATATTTTTTAAACCCTGAGTTGTATACGTACTGACCCTGCATAGAATCTAGGTAAGATTGTTTTTTTGCTTCATTGCCATTGGCAAATTCAGCTGCGTTGCTTTCTACATTACGACTTACCCACGTAAATGATAATTGAAAAATACAAGCCACAGCAAACGCTATGGCTAAAAATCGAATGGCTCCTTTACTTTGCATTAGTTTGTTTAATTATTTGGTTTTTAGTTATTTATTATTTGTATTGATGTTTTTAATAGTTGGCGAATATAATTAAAAAAACGCAAAACAAAACTATAATGCAATTTTGAGTTTTAGGGTTGGGCATGGTGCAATATTAAGCCCCCAATAATTTTTTATACCATGGTTTTTTGTTTTCATCACTGGCATATCCTGCGGAGTAGCTGTAACCATAAACGTAACTATAACCGTAACCATAAAAGTAGCCATAAGCACCATTGTAATTTCGGGTATTGTTGCGATTTACGCCATTAAGTATATACGACACTTTTTCTATATTGTTTATTTTAAATATTTCTTCTGCGTTTTCAACTGATCGTTTGTTGGAGTAGCCTGTGTTTAGCACAAATATATTGGCATCGGTGTATTTCATTAGTACTATGCCGTCCGTTATCAAACCTATAGGAGGGGTATCTAATATTAAATAATCGTAGTTTTCTTTGGCGTAAGCTATTAATTCTTGCATACGATTACTTAGTATAAGCTCTGAAGCGTTAGGCGGAATAGGACCACACACAATGGTACTCATATTTTCTATACTAGTTGATTTTATAACCGCTTCAATGGGCAATTGCCCCGATAAATAATTACTTATACCCACGTCCGAAAGCACATTTAATCCTTTGTGTATTTTTGGGCGGTGCATATCCATTTCTACCACCAATACTTTTTTGCCCGCCTTAGCTAGCATTGTAGACAAGTTAAGCGAGCAAAAAGTTTTTCCCTCCCCTGGATTATAAGAGGTTATAAGTATAACTTTCGACTTTTTTTCTTGGTTAATTAAATATTCTAAGTTGGTTCTAAACGTCCTAAAAGACTCTGTAACAGGTGCTTTGGGGTTAGAGTTTACTACTAAGTACGATGATAGAGTTTCTTTAGCTTGTTGTATTTCGGCTATTATAGGACGGTGCGTAGCCAATTTAAGTTCATCAACGCTTTCTATTTTATCAAAAAACATTACGCGCAAAAAAACTATTATCAAACTTAATATAGCTGCCACACCTATAAAGTAGGTCATAATTTGCTTTTTGTCAGGGGCTACTACGCCTATGTTGCGGGCCACCTCTACTATTTTAGTTTCGGGTACTAAACCTGCTTTTGTAATAATGGTGTTGGCTCTTTTTTCTAACAGAAACAAATACATTTTTTCGTTTACCTGTAGCTTACGTTGTATGTTAAGTATATCACGTTCTTTTTTGGGTATTGTTTTAATGTTGTTTTCGTAAGTCCCTATTTGTTTTTGTACTCTGCCACGTGCACCTATCAATGCTTTGCGCAAATTAACAAGATAAGTTAGTAAGTTAGTTTTTACCCTATCCATTTTACCGTCCGTAATTTTTAATGCCTCATTACCCTCGTTGGTAGAGTACATTTGGTTTATACGAGATATTTGCATTGTGTATAATTCGTTTACACTTTTGGTTAAAAAAGCATCATCATTTAATACATATACAGATGGTGGCAACAGTACTGGGTCTTTGTTTTCTACAATATATTTTTCAAGGGCGTCAATAGTTCCTAACTTCAAATTAAGCTCAGTACTTTGCCCATCGTAAACACTTAGTTTTGTAAAATAATCCTTTTCTTGCTCGTCCAAATCTAGTATAGATTTGGACGATTTATAGTTTTCCAAATTATCTTCAATACCAGTAAGTACGCCTGTTACCTCTTCTAGTTGCTTGTCAATATAGCGTAAAGTATTATCACTTATTTGATACTTTGTTTCTAACGTATTTTCAGTATATAACAACGTTAGTGTGTCCAAAAACGTTACTGCCCGTTGCGGAATTTCATCACGCACGATTATACTCATAATGGTACTTGACCCAGTAACTGAAGCTGTTATTGAGTTTTTAAATTTGTTAGTAAGCGTTACCTTGTCATGAAACACCACGTAGTAGTTTATTTCCTCCAATTGTTTTGCGCTTTGTTGAGTAATATTGGGTGCGGTTGCTTTAATTATAAATACTTCGTTTGAAAAAACTTCGTTATATTTTATTTTATCCACACGCTCTACACCATTAAATTTATATTTAAGTTCAATATAAGTAGGATTGTTTATTTTTACAAACATAGGTGTTTCGTAAAACGATGGCGATACATTTTTAACCATAATTTTAAATGGTAGGTTCTCGTATATCTCTGTAGTACGTAGTCGTCCTGTAATATAATACGATACATTTAAATCTAACTTATTTACAGCGCGAGCCACCAAATCGTGAGATTTTACTATGTTTATTTCGTCAGCATAATCTTTATAATAATCTGTCCACCACGGAAAACCTATCCCCTGATTTATTTCTTGGCTGTAACCAGTTTCTTTATTATTAAGTTGCACTTGTGTTTGCGCAGCATATATATCCACCATCTTGTAGGTGTACAAAAAACCCGCCACTGCCGCAATAGTTACAAACGCAACAACTATAAATACATTCTTTCGTATAATGCGTGCTGCAAAAGCAATATCCTCAGCATTTATGAGGGCTTTTTGCTTATTAAATTCAACGTTATTTTTTTCCATAGTAGTTATACAAATATGCTACAAAATATTTAAAACTACACTGTTTTATATTTGTGAGTTAAGGTATACCGTAATTAAAAAAAAACACACCCCTACTACTTGATTTTTTTTAGTATATTTCGGTTTTAAAATAAACTACTATGAAACATTTATACTCCTTACTTATTTTAATTTGTTGTTCATTGTTTTCAATAGCACAACCTGTTAATACTTCCTCTAATTCTGTACCTGCTAACATGACTATATGTGGCGAAACTAAAGCGTTTACGGTATATATAAATAATCCATCTCCGTTTACTTTAACTAATTTAAAAGTAGAAATTAATATGCCCTCAGGTATTAATTATGTGGCGAGTTCGGTTGTTAATGCTACCGAACAAACTATTGTACCTATTAACAAACCTGTGTTTACTATGCCCAATATGCCTACCCTTACGGCTGTTACGGTTTCGTTTAATGCAAAAGCAACCTGCGATGTGCTTGCATATTTAGCCACAGGAGCAACGGTAGAAAACTTAGTAAAAATTAGCTATACAGCCAATGGCATTAATTATAATGATAACAAAACAACTGCCAATTATTTAATAAAACAACCCAATTTATCAATAACAACTTTTACTAACCAAAGTTATTCGGGTAATATTGGCGATACCTACACACGCTGCATAAGCATTACTAATGGTGGTTTGGGTGAACTTTCTGCCGCAACACTTACCGACGCGCATGGTACAGGTGTAAACATTACGGCAGTAAGCCCCGGAGTTTGGGCTAGTACAGCAGGTTTAGAAACTATTACGTTAAACAAAACTCATTTTGTAGCAGTAGGCGACTTAGACACATTGTTTGAGTCGGGCGAGGTTATTACTATTTGCGAAACTGTAACTGTTACCAATTGCTCATCGGTACTATCTAATATAGAGGCGAGTTGGGGTTGCGGTGCAAGTACTTGCCAATCTACCAAAAGCAGTGCTAACGTAGTGTTTCCAAACCTAACGCCTAATTTAGTTTTTACTCCATTTGGTACAGAAAATAAATGCTTTGGTCCAGGTAATATAAGTAAGCAGCGTTTGCGTATTGTAAATAATGGAGCGGGTACTGCGGTTAATACCAATATGAACATTTATCAAACAGGAGGGCCAGGTGGTTACGACCCAGGTTTTCGTTCGCGTATTGTTACTACAACTATTAACTATCACATTGGGGCTTCAGGAGCTATTAATTTATTAACACCAAGTTTAACCAAAGCCTCTACAGCACCTTGTTTTACTAACCCTAAGGGTTGGGTTACGGTAACTGTTCCTACTATTGCGGCCGGAGATACAGCATGGATAGAGTTTGAACAAGAAAACTGTTGTGAGCAAGATAATTATGTAAGTTATGGTTGGGCGTTTGATGGTAATTATCACAGTATATGCGACGATACACTCTCAGTAACACCCACATGGGGTAGAATATATATTGATTTACGAATATTAAGTGTTAGTAATAATAATTCGCCAGCATCTTTGGTTAGTGGACAAACGGGGGCGTATAATTTTTTAATTAGCGGGTTTTTATATGGCCGTGAACCATCAGCCGCAGAGCAGGTATATACCTTAGAATTTATTTATCCATCGTCTTGTTTTACCTATCAAGCGGGAAGTGTTAAACTAAGTGATGTAAATGGAACAGGGCTGTGGACCCCTTCGTCGGTAACGCAAAGCGGAGATACTATTAGGGCTACATTTAGCGGTACATTACCATTTACTTTAGAACAAGCGCAAGCACAAATAAACTTAACTGTATCGTGCGCAACTTGCGCCAGTGGTAGTAAAAACATAAGCCTACGTATATTACATGCGCCGTCTAACACGTGTGGCTGTAGATTTTATATAAACGGAACAACTATTCAAACTCAAGTAGTATGCCCTGTAACCTGCGAAGGACTTAACTTTAAAAAATTTGATATTAAACGTACTAGTTATGGTTTGCCTGATAATAATGAAGATGGCTTGCCTGATGGTGGTAGTGTTGTACCTGCGCTTGTACGTACCGACAGAGCCATGTTTGGTGATACGCTTACCTCAAGTTACTATGGAACTATTGGCGTAAGTGGCACGCACCCATCATGGAGCAATTGTTATGCTACTACTACTATTTCTTATGGTGATAATTTGTTTGCCTTAGGAGGACCTTTGAAAATTTATAGAGCTGGTGTATTGTTTGGCACTTGTGCCATAAGTCCATTAGCAACAACATCTGCTTCAGGTGTATTTAATTATGATTTAAGTGCAGCAGCATTAATAGCAAAGGGTTGTGTACCTGCTGGCTTTACATTTTTGGGTACCGATTCATTAGTGTTTAAACCACAATACAGAGTATACAGAAATATAGGCGGGCAAATAGTTATATGTAGTGTTACCAACGATTGGTACACGAGTGATATTCCTAACCCAACACTACCTGCTAATAAATTTACCTGTAATTTGTTTCAGGGTAATTTTTCTATGATAGGGTATTATTATGCTAACTGGGGACCAGATGGTTTTACTGATACGGATTGTAATAACGTTACATTTTATCAAAACTATTACTTGAGTATTGGGCCTTGTTGCAGTAACTATGCAGGAGGTAATTTATTCCCTAAAGAGTACCGTCAATGGGCAATAATAGATACACTTAAAGTTACCGTACCCAATGGTTATAAATACGTGTCTGCCACATTTAACCACGTTAGAACGCAAGGAACGTTTGGTGGAATAGGCTCGCCAAATATAGCAATAGCACCCATTAGCACAGTAGGCACTACTTGGTCGTTTCCTGTACGTTCATTCTTTACAGGAGGTTCTCCCACTATTACTCCTAGTGATGACGGTTTTTACGGAAATTTATCCTTAACAGTTACTCCATCGTGCGAGGTTGTTCCTAATGTAATATCGCCAATACGTTACGATTGGATATTTAAACCTAGCCCTTTTTTAGCAGGAGACACTCCTGGTAGTAACATTGCAAGTACCTATGGACAAGACAATGTAGTCTATTCGGGTCCAGAACTATCAATACAATCTACCTTACCCAATGTGTTAGCGTTTACCAATACTACCTCGTGGGAAATAGTAGTAACCAATACCAGTAGTGCTATAGCCAACAATGTATGGATAGGTGTACCCAACCTTGGTGGTATAACTGTAACACAAGTAGAAGATATAACAACCTCAACAATACTTACCTCATCAGGCAGCAGTATATATCAATTAGGTACATTAGCAGCCAATGCAGTAAAAAAATACAAAATATCGGCTTCTTATGTTTCTTGTTTTCAGGATAGTATAATAACTTATGCAGGCTGGAACTGTAGCGGTTATCCTGCTAATATAGCATCGTACCCATGTACTCCTAAGAAAATAAAATTACAAGTAACCCCCCAAAAACCCTTATTAATAACCAATGTAACTAACCCTCCACCAGTTACTTATTTATGCGACACTTCGGAGTATGTTGCTGAAGGTGTAAATATACAATTGGGCAGTGCTTATACTTTAAAGCTAGTAACTACATTGCCCATAGGAGTTAATATAGTACCAGGTACATCGGCTATGTTATACAATCCGTCTAGTGGGTCGTATATGGCTCTTGGCGACCCTACGTATATAGGCGGTACGAGTTATCAATATAATTTATCAGCCGCTAATGCTTTATTAGCCAGTGGTGGTTTAGCAGGTATATTAAGCGCTCCCAACAACAATGTTTTTGTAAAGTTTAAAGTAGTTACCGCTTGTGGTTATACATCAGGGAGTACTGCCAGTTTTGCTTTTTTTGGCACTAGTGGTTGTGGTGAAGTTACTGGTCAAATCGTTTCTGTTTCATCTCAGTTGGGTATTAACGGGGCCATTGCGCCTTATACCACCACTATAAAATTAAAAACCACCTATATTTCGCCTTGCAACGACAATTCCGATTTATTAATAAGTGTTATTAATAATGGATCGTTAAGTTTTGGTGCGCCCGACTCATTGGTAGTTACATTACCTACAGGAGTAACTTATGTAAGCGGCTCAGTACTTTGGTTACATAACGCTCCTACTGCACTTGCACCACGTGCATATATGTATTTAGGGCAACAATATTTAGTTTGGAAATTAGTAAATGGTGTAACGGCAGGAGATAGTGTTAAACTAAGCATAAAATATAAAGGTATGCCTGATGCATTAAGCTGTACTATTTATACTATCAATGCACAAACAACAAGTTCTACCACGTTGCTATGTACATCGTCTGGAGCAAGCTGTGGAGTTATTGTACTTACTGGATCTATAGCTTTACCTGTGTTTACTTACAAGGGTTATGTATCGTTAAGTAACGCAAGTGGTTATACAACACCACAAGGTCCATCAAACGAATACGCACACACTACATTTACTATTAATAATGGAGGGCAAACAATACTCCCTGTAAATAATACTGTTATTAATTTTTACAGAGATGCTAATAATAATGGTATATATGATCCTAGCGACGTACTTTTAAACAAAGACACCATAAACGTAACTATACCAAACAATGGTAGCTACGTATATAACGACTCGGTATTAATACCCGCAGGAAATTGTACTATTATAGCGAGATTAGATTCAATAAATAATAGATGCTCTTGTAACTCCGACGAAATTACAATAAACTTACCCTTACGCAACTTAGCTGTAGATGGTACTATATGCTCGGGTGGCGCTATTAATATAGGGAAAACGGCAATTACAGGCTATACATATACCTGGACACCTACCACTAACTTAACAGGCGCAGGCACGAGCAACCCTTTTGTTACAGGGGTTAATACTACTGGTAATGCGGAAGTTACCACTTATATGGTGCAAGCAAACAGAGGCGCATGTATAGGCTATGACACTTGTATAGTTACTGTAAATTGGACTCCTACTGCTAATGCAGGAGCCGACCAAAATTTATGCAATACATTTAACACAACGCTTACAGCCACAGCACCACTAGGTGTAAGTACTGGCGCATGGACACAATTGAGCGGACCTAATACCGCTTCACTAGTAAGTTCAACAACTTATAACACAGCAGTAACAGGCTTAGTAGAAGGTACATATAAATTAGTATGGATAGTAAGTAACAACCCGTGTACACCTGCAAAAGATACCGTATTTATAAATGTATATAATACTCCTATTGCTAACGCAGGTACCGACCAAAATTTATGTAATATATTTAATACAACACTAGCGGCTAATGTACCAGCTGGCACATCAATAGGTATATGGACGCAATTAGCGGGACCTAACGCAGCAAGCATTACCACAACTACTGCAAATAACTCAACACTAACAGGACTTATAGAGGGTACGTATAAATTCATCTGGACTGTATTAAACGGCACTTGCCCACCAGTAAACGATACCGTAGCAATAAAGATAGCCAATACACCTACCGCCAATGCAGGCATAGACCAAAATCTATGTAATATATTTACAGCAACTTTATCGGGCAATATTCCTGCCGGTACAGCCACAGGTGCGTGGACACAAGTAAGTGGACCTAACACTGCTGCATTAGCAAGTTCAACTACTTATAACACAGGAGTAACTGGGCTTATAGAGGGTACGTACAAACTATTATGGACAGTAAGTAATGGAGTGTGTACACCAGCAAAAGATACTGTAATTTTAAAAATATATAACACGCCTATTGCTAATGCAGGAACGGACCTAAGTTTGTGTAATATATTTATAGCAACATTAGCAGGTAATACTCCCGCAGGTACAGCCACAGGAGTGTGGACACAATTATCAGGAGCACCGACAACCATAACTACACCAAACGCCTATAACTCAACAATAACAGGTTTAGCCGAAGGTGCATATCGTTTTGTATGGACAGTAAGTAATGGTTCGTGTACGCCAGTAAAAGATACGGTTGCGATAAAAATATATAATGCTCCCATTGCCAATGCTGGAACAGACCAAAATTTATGCAACACATTTATTACGGTATTCTCGGGTAATGTACCTACAGGTATGGCTACAGGAGCATGGTCTCAAGTAAGTGGACCTAATACCTCAACTATAGTTACCCCTACAGCTTATAATTCGCAAGTTACAGGATTAATGGAGGGTATATATAATTTTGTATGGACTACAAGTAACGGCTCGTGTACTGCAATAAAAGATACTATAGTAATGAAAGTATATAATACTCCAATTGCTAACGCAGGTGCAAACCAAAGTTTATGTAACGTAAGCACAACATCGGCAACGGCTAACTTACCAGCAGGTACCGCCACAGGAATATGGTCGCAATTTAGTGGGCCTAATACATCGATTATAAGCACTTCAACTGCCAATAGTATAAACATTACAGGCTTAATAGAGGGTACATACAAATTGTTATGGACAGTAAGTAATGGCATATGTACACCAGTAGTAGATACCTTGGTAATAAGAATATCAAACATACCTACTGCTAATGCGGGCATAGACCAAAGTTTATGTAATGTATTTAATACCACATTAAACGCAACTACGCCCGTAGGAACAGCTAAAGGGGCATGGACACAATTAAGTGGGCCTAATACTGCTACTATAGCGGGTACAGGATTAACTAACGCCTCTCTTACAAGTTTAATAGAAGGTACATACAAGTTTATATGGACAGTAAGCAATGGAGCGTGTACACCTGCAAAAGATACCGTAGCAATAAAGATATATAATACTCCTATTGCTAATGCGGGTACAGATAAAAGCTTATGTAATATATTTACCGCAACGCTAGCTGGTAATATTCCTGCAGGATCAGCCACAGGAGTATGGACACAAACATTAGGAGCTACAGCAACGATAACTACACCAACAGCTTACAACACAACAATAACAGGCTTAGCAGAGGGAGAATATAATTTTGTATGGACAGTAAGTAATGGTAACTGCGCCCCTGTTAATGATATTGTAAACATAAAAGTTTATGATGCACCTATTGCCAATGCGGGTACAGATGTAAGTTTATGTAAATTGTTTTTGTTCTCAACTAACCTAAATGGTAGTATTCCTATAGGTACATCTACTGGGGTGTGGTCTCAGTTTTCAGGACCCAATACAGCATCAATAACTACACCTACAAGCTACAACTCGCAATTAACCAACGTAGTAGAGGGTGTGTATACATTTATATGGACGGTAAGTAATGGTACTTGCCCAGCAGCTATTGATGGCATAAACATTACCATATCTAACAAACCAATTGCTAACGCAGGTGCTGACCAAGACCTCTGTAACATAGGTACTACAACTCTTGCAGGTAATACGCCTACAGGAACTGCCACAGGTGCATGGTCGCAGATAGGTGGCCCTAACACCGCCAACATTACAAGCCCTACTGTATACAATACAACAATAACGGGACTTGTAGAAGGTTCATATACACTTATATGGACACAAAGCAATGGGACTTGCTCGCCTACAAGTGATGCTATGACTGTACGTGTTAATAATGCACCTATGTCTAATGCGGGCATTGACCAAAGTTTGTGTAACTTATATACTACTACGCTTAATGCAGCCGTTCCTGCAGGAACTTCAACAGGGGTATGGTCGCAATTATCAGGACCTAACACTTCGGCCATAACTACATCAACCGCTAATAATAGTGGTGTTACAGGTTTAATGGAAGGTACATATAAATTTATATGGACAGTAAGTAACGGCATTACTTGTGTACCTGCAAAAGACACTATTATTGTAAAAATATACAACACACCTATTGCTAACGCAGGCAACGACCAAAGTTTATGTAACACGTTTACTACCATGCTTGCAGGTAATGTTCCCGTGGGAACATCAACAGGCATGTGGACAAAACTATCTGGCGGAACAGGAGTTATAACTACACCAACAGCCTACAACACTATACTAACAGGACTTGCAGAGGGTACATATAGTTTTGTATGGACAATGAGCAACGGTGTGTGTACAGCAGTAAAAGATACTGTAATTATAAAAATATATAACACTCCTATTGCAAACGCGGGTACTGACCAAAGTTTGTGTAATATTTTCACAACTACACTTGCTAGTAACACACCTGCAGGAACAGCTACAGGATTGTGGACATTAGTAAGTGGGAACAACATACCAGCCATAACTACACCAACAGCCTACAATACCACAATAACAGGATTAACAGAAGGTACTTACAAATTTATGTGGACTGTAAATAACGGATCTTGCGCAAGTGCTAAAGATTCTATATTAATAAATATTTATAACACTCCTACTGCTAATGCTGGTACCGACCAAGATTTGTGTAACCAATTTAACACTACACTCAATGGTAATATTCCAGTAGGAACATCTGCAGGAATGTGGACACAACTATTAGGTAACACAGGAGTTACTATAACTACACCAACAGATTATAATACAACCATAACGGGGCTAACAGAAGGTATGTACAGTTTTGTATGGACTGTAAGTAATGGTACATGTGCCTCGGTTACAGATGCTGTTACTGTAAATATATACAATACACCTATAGCCAACGCAGGTGCTGACCAAAATTTGTGTAACGCTACATCCACAACTTTTACAGCTCAAGTGCCAACAGGAACTGCCACAGGAATGTGGACACAGGCATCAGGACCTAATACAGCTAATATTATTTCGCCAACAAATAAAAATGCAAGCATAACAGGATTAGTAGAAGGTGCATATAGTTTTGTATGGACAATTAGTAATGGAATCTGTGCTCCTGTATCCGATACCGTAAAAATTAACATATACACACCTCCCTTTGCTAATGCAGGTATTGATGTAGAGGTATGTAACAACAGTATAGCCACCCTTGGCGCAATACTGCCCATAGGTACAGCCACAGGTAAGTGGTCGCAACTTATTGGTCCTAATAAGCTAGTGTTTGCCGATACACTATTGCGCAATACGCAAGTAACTAACTTACAAGAGGGCGTATATACACTTACTTGGACAGTTACTAACGGTAGTTGCCCTAGTGCAAGCGATGTAATGAAAGTAAAAATGTACAATACTCCATTAGCAAACGCAGGTCCCGATATCAATGTGTGTTATGTTTCTTTAATACCTCTTAATGCTGAATTACCAACAGGTACAAGCATTGGGCATTGGCACGATGCTACTGTGGGTGGTGGTGTTACGTTCATAGATTCGATGGTGTTTAATACTTCTGTTAAAAATCTTAGTCCTGGGTTTTATAATATTGTGTGGATTGTAAATAATGGAATATGCCCAACAAGTATAGATACTTTACGCATTACCGATTATAAACTACCTGCACCTAATTTTATATTTGACGAGAAAATTATTTGTCAGCAAGAGTGCATTAATTTTACGGACTTAAGTAAAACATTTATGAACGACCCTATTATACTTTGGCAATGGGACGACGGTTTGTTTGGTTCAGCAAGTATTACTAACCCTGTGTTTTGTTATGCGGATAGCGGTCTATTTGTACCACGCCTAATTGTTACTACTGCTCACGGTTGTATGGCCTCTAAACTATCGTTGGATAGTATTAGAGTAAAAGGAAAGCCTGAAGCCAAATTTAAAGTAGACAACCTTAGTGAGACCGATGATTTAATAACGATTTTTTCTACCTCCACCAATTTCAATGTATTAAAATGGAACATGGGAGATGATAAATATTTTGAACACATTAAAAATATAAACTTTGACTATACCTACGCTGATACTGGTTTTTATAAGATAACACTTATAGCCAAGAATATAAATAACTGTACAGATACAGCAATAAAAAGTTTATCTATTAAAAAGCGTTTTACGTTTTTCATTCCTAACTCATTTACTCCCAACGGCGATTATTTAAATGATGTATTTGAACCTAAAGGAAGTTATTTTAAAAACTACCAAATGACTATTTACGACCG
>JACMRI010000145.1 GCA_014376525.1 Bacteroidia bacterium
AACCAGCAGGTGTAAACTGTAGTAATGGAGGTAAAAAAGTAGAGAGCGGTATAGATACAAATAACTCTGGAGTACTAGACGCAGGCGAAGTTACAGCTACTAATTATGTATGCGACGGATTAGTAGGAAGCAATGGAACCAATGGTACAAACGGAACTAACGGTAAGAACAGTTTAGTAAAAACTACTACAGAACCAGCAGGTGTAAACTGTAGTAATGGAGGTAAAAAAGTAGAGAGCGGAATAGATACAAATAACTCTGGAGTGCTAGACGCAGGCGAAGTTACAGCTACTAATTATGTATGCGACGGTGTAAATGGTGCACTTAATGCGTGGGGATTACTTGGTAATACTGGTACTGTGGCAAGTATTAATTTTATAGGAACTACAGATAATGCCGATTTGTTTTTTAAGCGAGGAGGTGTACAAGCTGGATTATTAAACGACGCTCCTTTTGGCGGTAATACTGCGTTTGGAGTTAGGGCGTTGAGCCTTAATCCTACCACTAGTTATAATAATGTAGCTATAGGTGTAGAAGCTATGTTAAACAATACAACTGGTTACTTTAATGTAGCTTTGGGTAATCAGTCTCTTTATGCAAACACGTATGGTATTGCCAATACTGCCATTGGCACTCAGGTACTATCCTCTAACATTACTGGAAATTATAATACTGCAACAGGATTTCGTTCATTAGGTAGCATTACTATTGCTACTGACAACACTGCAAACGGTTCTTTTTCGCTGTCTAGTAATACTGGTTCTAACAATACAGGAGTAGGATCTATTAGTCTTTTTAGAAACACCACAGGAAGCGATAATGTTGGAATTGGTTATGGTACCTTACAGTTTAACACATTAGGCATCAGCAATGTAGGTTTAGGTGTTTCTGCTGGTTATACTAATACTATAGGTAATTATAATACCTATTTGGGAAGTAGCGCAGATGCCACAACCAACAACTTTAGCAAAGCAGTAGCTATAGGTTATAATGCCAAAGTAGGAGCGAGCAACGCCATGGTATTAGGAGGTACAGGCATAGATGCGGTAAAAGTAGGTATAGGTACACAAACTCCAGCACAAGAGTTGGACGTGGTAGGTAACCTACAATTTAGCAAAGCCCTTATGCCCAATGCAAGTGCAGGCACAGCAGGGCAAGTGCTTACTAGTGCAGGTGCTGGCTTAGCACCTACATGGATAAACGCAAATACACTACCAGCACCAGCGACCGCATGGAATATACTAGGTAATGCAGGTACAGTAGCAGGTCCTAACTTTTTGGGAACAAGTGATAATGTAGATGTAGTGTTTAAACGTAACAACGTACAATCTGGTTTAATAAATCTTTCAATAGGAGTTACCTCATTTGGATATGGAGCATTAGTTAGCAATGGTGTAGGCGGTAATAATAATTCAGCATTTGGTTATCAATCTTTATTCACTAATACCACAGGCTATGATAACACTGCAACAGGTAAATTTACCCTATATGGAAACACAACAGGATTTGCTAATACCGCTAATGGAACTTTAAGCCTTGGTAATAATAATAGCGGTTGGTTAAATACAGCAATAGGAAATAATAGTCTCCAGTACAATACCACGGGTAACGAAAATTCAGCAGTAGGTAATTCAGCAGGAGCTATAAATACAGTTGGAAACTATAACACCTATTTAGGTAGCAAAGCCGATGCCACAGTGAATAGCTTTAGTAAAGCCGTTGCCATAGGTTATAATGCCAAAGTAGGCGCTAGTAATGCTATGGTACTAGGCGGTACGGGAGTAGATGCGGTTAATGTGGGTATAAATACAACTACTCCTACCGAGCGGTTAGATGTAGTAGGTAATATTAAATTTAATGGTGCAATTATGCCTAATAATACTGCAGGTACAACAGGTCAACTACTTACCAGTGCTGGTGCTGGTATAGCACCTACGTGGACTACGCCTGCAAGCATAAATACTAATACCACAGCAGGCACAGGTACTACGACTCCACTAATAATAATAAATGGTGCAGGTGATATTGCTTATAAAAATGCGCCAACTCAAGGGGCAATATTTATAGCTTCTGACAATACCTGTTGGAAAGTATTTGTAGCACCCACAGGACAGTTAAAAACACAATCTGTAACCTGTCCTTAAATTTTTCTTTAAGTAATCTGAAGAGTAAAGGATAGCTAAAAAAAAGAACCTAAATCAATATTCAAAACATGAAGCAAATTAAATTAATACCCTTCGCAATTGTTCTTACACTCACAGCATCTTATAGTTGTTTCTTTAATACACTTTTTGCTCAAAATGTAGGTATAAGTAATTCTGGTGCTACGCCCCATGCAAGTGCTTTATTAGATATTGAAAGCAGTACCAAAGGTTTACTTATACCGCGCTTGGCACTTACAACAACTAATAGCGCTGCTCCAGTAATTTCGCCAGCCATTAGTTTGCTTATATTTAATACTGCCACAGCGGGGGCTTTTCCTAACGAAGTAAAACCAGGTTATTATTACTGGAGTGGTGCAAAGTGGGATCGTTTTCAAACGGGAAGCCAAAATGATTGGAATATAATAGGGAACACCGCTACAAACTCAGCTTTTAATTTTTTAGGCACTGCAGATGCGCAACCTCTAATATTTAAAACGAATAATGCGGAGGCTATGCGTATTACAACAACAGGAAATGTGGGTATTGGCACTCCAACACCCCATCCATCAGCAAAGTTAGAATTAAAGTCAACTAATCAGGGTTTCTTATTAACCCGAGTTGATACAATAAGTATAACAGGTCCTGCGTTTGGTTTAATGACTTTAAGCCCTGCAGATACTTGTTTGTATATGTATAATGGTAATAGATGGGCAAAAATTGGTGGTGGTGGAAAAAAATGTAAATGCAAAACTTTTTAATTTAATCTATCAACTATTTATTACAAAAACCATTTATTTAAAATTAGGGAACTGAAAACATAAGATTTTAACTTTTGATAGAGATGAAAAAAAAAATTACCATAATAATTCTGAATCTACTTATTTTTAATAGTGTTTCACACGCACAAAACCTTGGTATTGGGGGGAGTATACCCAATTCTAGTGCTTTATTAGATATTGATGATGTAACCCAAAATAAGAGAGGGCTACTTATACCTAGAGTTTCTTTAATTGCAACTAATAATACTAGCCCTATAGTTAGCCCACAGAACACACTATTAATATATAACACTTCTACTGCAGGAATCGGATTGTTTGCAGTAGAACCTGGCTACTATTATTGGTCGGGTTCGTTATGGACAAAAATGAAATATGAAACCACAGTTTATCAGAACTGGAAAACTACTGGTAATGTTGGTACAAGCCCACTTACAGATTTTGTGGGCACAACAGATAATCAAGGAATAGTGTTTAATACAAATTCTAGTTTATCGTTAAATATTTCAAATTTGGCAAATGTTGGAATTGGTGGTTTATCACTTCAGCCATCAGCTAAATTAGAATTAAGTAGTACAAATCAGGGATTTTTGATAACAAGAGCTGACACAGCAAGTATTACTTCTGCTCAATTGGGTTTAATGACTTTAAATCCTGTAGACTCTTGCCTATATTTATTTAATGGAACTAATTGGGTGGATAATGGTGGAGTTGGCAAAAAATGCATATGTTATTGTGGTTCTACTTATATAGACAATAGAACATTTTCCTACACAGGTGCAGATCAGCCCTTTACAATACCTACCAGTGCACGCTGGCTTGATGTCTATTGTTGGGGTGCGGGAACATATTTTACAGGAGGTTTCACATCAGCTCACTTTGATTTAACAGCACCAGGTCCTATTACTAGTGGAAGCCCACTATCTGTAATGGTAGGAGATAGAGGACACAATACATATTATGGTTGTGGTTTGGATACAGCATTTTGTTTATATGGTTTTGGTGGCTATGGAAAAAAATGTGCTAACGAAGGCTATTCTGGAGGAGGATTAGCAGGTGTTTTTACAGGTGTTAGCAATATTTTAGCAACTGATGCGGCAAGAGCGTTGGCAATAGCAGGAGGTAGTGGGAGTTACGATGATAATGACTGTTGGTGTGGTATAGGTATACAACAAGGAACATGTGGTAATGAACCTAGTGGTGGTGGAATGCCTACATTTAGAGGAGTTAATGGAACAGACAACGGCAGTGGTGGTGGTGGTGGTGGCTATACGGGAGGCGTTGTTATACCAAATTGTGCGTCCCCTTCAGCAAACCCTGCAAGAGGAGGGAGTGGTTTTTATCATTCTCTGGCAACGTTTGGAAGTGTAAAATATTCAACCCCAATTAATGCAGGCATTTTTCTTGCTCCACCAGAAACTGACAATTGTTTATACGTTTATCCAAGTGGTTATGCTGCCTACTATCCTATACCATTTAATTATTGCTTAATGGGTGGTTATGGTTTGGTTGTTTTGCAATGGGGAGATTAATTATAAAATTGTTTTTTTAATAAGCAATTAAAATATTTTTCAAATAAAATGAATCACTATTACAACTGTTAAAGCAAAATAAATAACACTCAATATTATATATAGTAAAATCAAATTATGAAAAAGTTACTATTCGCACTATGTACTGCATTGGCAGTAAATACACAAGCCCAAAACAACGTAGGTATAGGTACTACTACCCCCAATGCCAAAGCTATACTAGAGCTACAGGCAAATGATAAGGGATTACTTGTGCCAAGGATTACTACCGTACAAATGAATGCAATAGTAACACCACCTAATGGATTGCTTATATACAACACCACCGACAATTGTTTTAATTATTATAACAATGGTTCAAGTTCATGGAAAAGTATGTGTAGTTCATCAACTACAGGTATTAGCAACAATGGCGACACCGTAGTTGTAAATTTGTTAAAAGCTGATAGCATATTTGCTAACTATTTAGCAATAAACAACGCATTTATAAAAAACTTATTTGCCACCTACATCAAAGCCGATAGTGCTTACATAAAACTACTGCGTAGCGATACTGCATTTATAAAATTTTTGTATAGCCAGTATATAAAAACAGACACCATAATAGGAGGGTTTGGTAAGTTTGACAGTTTGTACGTGGGCGGACAAAATATATTATCTATTATTAATGACAGTATAAATAATTCTATTAGTAATAAAGCATGGTTACTAATAGGTAACAACGCTAGTGCTACAAATAAATTAGGAACATTAAATGCTAGAGATTTGCACATTATAGCTAATAGTGTAGAGGCTATAACGGTAGCTAATGGCACAGCTAATGTAGGTATTGGTCAAACTTTACCAAGTGCCAAGCTAGATGTATTGGGCAACATACAGTTTTTTGGAGATCTTAAACCAGGAGGTACATCAGGCACAACAGGACAATATCTTACTAGTGCAGGTTTGGGTGTTGCGCCTACATGGACAAACATAACAATACCCGTTACTACAGTAAGTAATATGCTTACTGGTTCTAACCTTACTACAACGGTAAATGGAGTTACAGGTACACCAATTAATTTAAGTACTATTTTACCTGCCACCACGGTAAGTAATAGCTATAATACTACTACGGGTAATTTAAGCACCACCGTAAATGGTGTAACAGGTTCAAATGTAATAATACCCACAGCTAACAATATAACGGATAGTATAAAGGCTCAAGCATGGCTATTAAAAGGTAACACAGGAACTGTAGCGGGTACCAACTTTATAGGTACTACAGATGCTAAAGGCTTAATATTTAAGACTAATAACGCTGAACATTTAAAAATAGATGCTAATGGACAAACAACAATTACGGTAAGAGATACGGGAGAATATATAACTCCAGTTAATGTAGGGTCGGTGGCAAGCGTTAGCCCAATAATGGTTAAAGTAGTAGGTAACTACTTGTTTGTGATAAACTATTACAGTGGGCAAACGTTTAAAATATACAGCTTGGCTAACCCTAGTATACCTGTGGAGGTTGCGTCTGTACCTACTACTGGTGGATGGCCGAGTTATTTTGAAATTATTGGTAAGTATGTATATTTAACATTCAGACTGACGGATAAGTTTCAAGTGATTGACGTTTCAAACCCACATGCGCCATTTACTGTTAGTACAACTTCATTTTTGTATTATGCTTATGGTATGAAAACTATTGATTCTAATTATGTTTATATTTCAGATGGAGCTGTACTTAAAATTATAAATATGACAAACCCCATGATACCTACATTAGTATCTACTGATAATACCAAAAACATTTACAACTGTAAAAAAAGAGGTAATTACCTATACGTAAATAATGTTTCGGCATCTACATTTGAAATATGGAATGTGGCCAATCCATTAAATCCAATAACGATAGGGTCTGTAAATATTTCGGGTTTTGGGGCTTTGTGTGTTGCAGGTAATTACGCATATTTATCTAATTATGGAACTAATAATGTTGATGCAATTGACATAAGTAATCCAACTGCTCCAGTAGTGGTGTCCTCGGTATCTAGTTTAGGTGGAAGTATTAGACAATATGGTAAATATTTGTATGTATCGTCAGGAAATAATGCTGGAACATCCGTATTTGATATTGATAATCCTGCACTTCCAGTTTTTATAAATACGATACCAACACCTGCAGGAGTTGGAGAGTTTGATTTGGCAGGAGATTACATGTACGCACCTAATTATACAAATTCTGTAAATGGATTAGTTGTATATAAAATAGGCAATCCATACTCGTTACGTACACCAGCTTTAAACGTAAGGCTAATTAATAGCAGCGCTATAATAGCACGTTTTGAAAACACGGCAGGAGTTAGTTTAATAGACCACAATGGTATTCAAAGTTCGTCTGATCAAACATTAAAACATAATATATTAACACTTCCATTAGGTTCATTATCAAAATTAACTAATCTTAGAGGTGTTACATTTAGTTGGAACAATGACCCAACAGAAAAAAAATATTCGGGTATAATAGCTCAGGAAGTACTAAAACAATTTCCATTATTAGTTACTACCGATAATAAAACAGGTAAGTATGCCGTAAACTATGCTGGTTTTGCGCCTTATTTTATAGAAGCAATAAAGGAATTAGATAACAAGGTAGAGGTTAAAATTGCGCTTTTAGAAAGTGAGATACAACTGTTAAAAAAACAAAATGAATCACTGTTACAACTGTTAAAGCAAAATAAATAACACTCAATACTATATATAGTAAAATCAAATTATGAAAAAGTTACTACTCGCACTATGTACTGCATTGGCAGTAAATACACAAGCCCAAAACAACGTAGGTATAGGTACTACTACGCCCAATGCCAAAGCTATACTAGAGCTACAGGCAAATGATAAGGGATTACTTGTGCCAAGGATTACTACCGTACAAATGAATGCAATAGTAACACCACCTAACGGATTGCTTATATACAACACCACCGACAATTGTTTTAATTACTACAACAATGGTTCGAGTTCATGGAAAAGTATGTGTAGTTCATCAACTACAGGTATTAGCAACAATGGCGACACGGTAGTTGTAAATTTGTTAAAAGCCGATAGCATATTTGCTAACTATTTAGCAGTAAACAACGCATTTATAAAAAACTTATTTGCCACCTACATCAAAGCCGATAGTGCTTACATAAAACTAATGCGTAGCGATACTGCATATATAAAATTTTTGTATAGCCAGTATATAAAAACCGATAGTATATACGCTCATCTCGGCAGATTTGATAGCCTAGTTATAAAAGGATTAAGCATAGATAGTTTGATAAAGCAAATTACTACTAATTATCTCAACAGCAAAGACACCGTAGTGCTTACCTACTTACGTGCAGATAGTATATATACCCATATACTTCGCGCCGATACCGCATTTATAGGTTATATAAAAACAAACACGCTAAAGGCAGATACTATAATTGGTGGCCTCGGTAAGTTTGATAGTTTGTATGTAGGCGGTAAAAATATAAGCCAGCTAATAACTGATAGTATAGCCGCTCAAGCTTGGCTATTGAAAGGAAATAACGCTACAGTTACTAATAAGTTAGGAACTCTTAACGCCCGAGATTTGCATATATATGCAGGCGGATTAGAACGCATAAGTGTAATGAATGGCACGGGCAACGTAGGTATAGGGCAAACTTTACCTGCACAAAAGTTAGATATATTGGGTAACCAAACTACCACAGGCTTTGTAGAGTTTTACAAAGAACTCAAAC
>JACMRI010000146.1 GCA_014376525.1 Bacteroidia bacterium
GCGGCACCAAATCATGGTCGTTTGACTGGACTGCGCCGGCCACTAATATTGGTTCAGTAACTTTTTATGGTGCTTTTAATGGAAGTAATAATAATGGTTCATCAACAGGAGACATTATTTACACTACCACACTTGTAGTGCCAGCATGTTTATTACCTGCTACACCTAGTTTAATATCAGGCAATCAAACTCCGTGCGTAAGTTCTACTCCTAGCTATAGCATTAGCGCTGTAAGCGGTGCCACTAGTTATAACTGGACTATACCATCAGGTTGGGCAGGAACATCAACTTCAACTTTTATTAATACAACTGCAAGCGCTACATCAGGTAGCATTACTGTTAGCTCAACTAATGCGTGCGGAACAAGTACCCCACAAGTACTCTCAGTAACGGCAAAAGAAATAACATCAATAGGAATAAGTAAAACAAATGTAACTTGTAATAGTGGCAATAATGGTACTGCAAGTGCAAATCCTGTAGGAGGCACAGCACCTTACACCTACAGTTGGGATACTTCGCCAATACAAACTTCGGCAACTGCAACAGGACTTACAGCAGGAGTATATAATGTAACGGCAACTGATGCTACGGGCTGTTCCAGAACAATGTCGGTAACTATTAACCAACCAACGAGTTTAAATTCAACCGCAATAAATACTCATGTTCTGTGCAATGGTGGAAACACAGGTGCATCAACTATTGCGGGAGCTGGAGGAACTCCACCTTATACCTATAGCTGGAATACAACTCCAGTGCAAACAACATCAACAGCTACCTCACTAACCGCTGGTAACTATATGTGCAATATTAAAGATGCTAATAATTGTACATCGTTTGGCTTAGCTACTATTAACCAGCCCACTGCATTAACTGGTACTGTAACAAGTACCAATGTATTGTGCAAAGGTGGTAACTCGGGCACTGCTACTGCCCTGCCAAGTGGCGGAACATCAGGTTATACCTTTAGTTGGAATACTAGCCCTGTACAAACAACTGCAACTGCAACCAACTTAGCAATAGGCACTTATACTGTTACTATTACCGATGCTAATAATTGTACAACTACTGCGCAAACCACTATTACTGAACCTACAGCAATATTAAATGCAACGAGTAATGTTATTGCCAATGTATTATGTAATGGCAATTCAACAGGAAGTGCATCTTTAGCAGGTAACGGAGGTACTACATCTTATAGTTATAGCTGGAATACGAGTCCAGTACAATCTACAATTACAGCAAGTAACCTAGCCGCTGGAACATACATAGGTACAGTAACTGATGCTAATGGTTGTACAGATACCTCACACGTAACTATTAAACAACCTACCGTATTATTACCTAACATAACTCCAAGCCCTGCATATTGCCAAGGGTCGGCCACAGGTACTGCAGCTGCAGAAAACCCAGGAGGTACACCACCTTATATTTATAGCTGGAACAGCTCGCCTGTGCAAACCACAAGTTTTGCATCGGGTTTAGTAGCAGGTAATTATATATTAACTATTACCGACTCTAATAATTGTGTAGCCACAGTAAGCACTATTATTACAGAGCCTACAGCATTATCAGTAAGTGCCATACAAACAAATGTATTGTGCAAAGGCGGAAACACAGGCACAGCTACAGCAACGGTCAATGGAGGTGCTGGAAGTTATAGCTACAGCTGGAATACCACACCAGTACAAACCACAACAACCGCTATAAACCTACTAGCAGGTGCATATACAGTAACAGCTACAGATATTAATAATTGTACAATAACAACAAGCATAACTATTACAGAGCCCACAACTACAATAAGTGTAAGTACTACAACAACCAACTCAGCGTGTGCAAACCCCACAGGTACTGCCACTGCCACTGCCACTGGCGGTTCAGGTACGTTAAGTTACAGTTGGAATACAAGCCCAGTGCAAACAGTTGCTAATGCTACCAACATAGCATCGGGCACTTATACCGTAACTGTAACCGATGCTAATGGATGTGTAAATACTGCTATGGGTACTATTACTAATCCATCGGGAGCTACTGCAAGCATAACTAGCATTACTAATGTATTGTGCAACGGTGGCACAACTGGTGCTGCAACTGCTAGTGCTACAGGTGGTTTAGCACCTTACACTTACAGCTGGAATACTTTGCCAACATCCACAGCTACTAGCTTAACAAATTTGGTTGCAGGTAGCTATACCGTAACCGTAACCGATGCTAATAACTGTGTAACTACCGCTATAGCAACCATTACACAAACTGCTATTATAAGTGGTACAATTACTAAAGCCAATGTATTGTGCAGTGGTATGAACACGGGTAGTGGTACTATTACAGGTACTGGAGGTACATCACCATACACTTATAGCTGGAACACTAGTCCGGTACAAACTACTACTACCGCAAGTAATTTGTTTGCAGGTGGTTATGTATGTACTGTAACAGATGTTAATAATTGTGTAGGAACTAAAACTGTATCTATTACACAATCTACCATGTTAGCAATAACCAAAACCAAAACAGAACCTTCGTGTGGAGTATGTGTAGATGGTGCTGCAGGAGTAATAGTAAGTGGAGGCTCTGCACCTTATATGTACAGTTGGAATACTTTGCCAGTACAAACTACGGCATCAATAACAGGTGTAGGTGTAGGTAAATATATTGTAACTATAACTGATGCTAACGGCTGTGTTAAAAAAGACAGTATAACACTTAGTATAATAACAGGTATTGCACAACAAACAACCCAAAACACTACTTACAGCATATATCCTAACCCTGTTACACATGCGTTAAACGTGGCTGTAACATTACCACAAGCATCTACTACACAGTTGTATATTACTAATGTAGTAGGCGAACAATTAATAACTTATATGCAAGCGAGTACTACCACATTTACTAAAATAATAGATGTAACAAACCTTGCAGCGGGTGTTTATTTTGTAGTAATACATACTAATAACGAAACTATAACTAAGCGTTTTGTAAAGGAATAAAGGTATTTATACTGTAGTTATTGATATAAATGAATACTTAAAAAAGACTAAACTATTTCATTAGTTTTAACCTAAATAAAATATCCTCTTAATAAACTTAAAAAACACTAAAGTTAAAAATACAGCGTAAACTAAAAATATCCTGTAAGCTGAAAATTCGACAGTTTCAAATATCCACAAATTAAAGCAACGCCTCACGTGTAATGCGTGGGCGTTGCTTCTTTTTGTGGGCATAGGTCGTCGAATACCTCAATCGCAAAGGAAAAGCAACGTTCCCGCGCTATTTTTAATTGTAAATGCACCATAAACTAAGTAAGCAATTTGTGTAGGCTTTACAAAAAAATAGACGTTGCAAACACAACTAAACACAATTTAAAACTTTAGAAAAATGAAAAAAATAATTTTATCCCTACTACTTGTTTACAGCAGTACCATCGGTTTTGGTCAAGAAAACATTTTTACAAATTTACCCACAATCACTTACGAAAATTTAACAATCCCGCAAAAGGAATTATACAATAAAATACAAGCGCAGGGAGTATATTCTGCTATAAAATTTGTACAAACAGGTGCTATACAGACTATTGCAAGCACAGGTAAATTAAAAATAACCTTACCGTTTTTATTCTGTAATAATATGACTTTTACAGTAAGCGACATACGCTACACCAATGCTAATAATTTTTACTGGGTGGGCAAAGCTATTAACACAAACGATACCAACTGCGCTACAGGAAATTTTACATTAATGAAAAACAACGGTAAATTTATTGGACATTTATCATTAGAAGATAAAAGCTATGAATTATTTGATTTAACAGGTGGGATACAAGTAATTTGTACAACTATATTAGCTGGTATTGGAAAAGATTGCGCAACTGCAAGTACGCAAGCTATAACTACTACGGCTTGCCAAGCCCCAGGTAACTGTACTGATAATAAAACCAAAGTATTAGTACTTTACACTCCCGCAGCGGCCGCAATAGAGTCTGATATGAACGGTAGAGCAGCTCTAGCAATAAACCAACTTAACCAAAACTGGTTAAATAGTGGTATTAATAATGCTGTTAGTTTAGCATCAGTACAACCGTTGAGTTTTACCGAAACGGTTAATTATTCTAATGATATAGATAACTTAGCTTTAAACTCATCAGCACAATTTTTACGGAATTTATATATGGCGGAAATTGTTGTTTTATTAACAGACGGAAATTACAATGGAATTGCTGGAATTGTTAAAACAGTAGATGCGTCATGTACAGAAGCATTTGCAATTGTAGAACTCAAATACTCAACGACCGCTCGTTATACATTTGCGCATGAAGTAAGTCATTTGTTCGGAGCTAGACATGATGACACTCCTGTAATTACTAATGCAAAAGGCTACAATTTTAAAACTGGAACTGGAATATTCGGTTGGGGAGGAAAAAATAGAGCTACTTTAATGAGTACTGGAAATGGTAGCGCTTTAACTCCAACTAATGGAGTTAGAATAGAGCATACATCTAATCCATCTGTAAATTATTTAGGAGTTGCTACTGGCGATGCTACACACGACAATGCGACCAAAGTAAGTAGTAATATAAATAAAATAGCCGATTTTTATCAAGACCCTATTCCTAACTCTACATTTTGTAATCTTAACCGAATAGGTTCAACTTGCCTTACAGGTCAGGCGTCTCAGTTTTATTGCAGTGTTATTTATTGTACTAACGTTATTGGGTATACATATACTTGGTTTATAAGCCCCGATGCCTTTACTTGGACTCAAAAAGCGGTAAACGTAATATATTTATTACGTTTACCGATTGGGATAATTATGTAAAATGCGAAGTTAGAAACTCATCAGGTATTATTGTAGAAACATTACAACGAACACAAAACGATATTAATGGATTTGGTCAATGCTTTAGTTATTCACTTTCGCGACTTAAAAAAGAAATTGAGCCAAAAGCACCTCAAATATCCATATTGCACAATGCTATAAAAATATATCCTAACCCTACTGAGGGTAAAGTAACTATTGATATTATAAGCGAAACTAACGATGTAGTAACGCTTAACATATACGAACTTAATAATAGAGTAGTATATACGCAAAAAAACATAGCATTAACAAGTGGTTTAGCAACTCTTAATCTTAATTTAGATTTACAATCGGGGTTATACACCCTTAAAATACAGGGGCAAACAACTAATTACATAGAAAAATTAATTATTCAATAATAACTTTTAAAAATAGAAATTATGAAAACCAATTTAAAAATAGTAGGACTTGTATTAGTGGTAACGTCTTTATTCGCTTGTGAAAAAGAATACTCTTGTCTTTGTTATGATGAAACTTCAGATCCAAAATCTTTCACTATAAAAGATACGCATCGAAATGCAAAACGTACTTGTGAAAAAATGAGTAACAATACAAAGACTTGTAAACTGCTAAAATAGTAGAGTAATAGAACTCACAATAGGTTTAGCAACTCTTAATCTTAATTTAAATTTACAATCGGGGCTATATACCCTTAAAATACAGGGACTTACAACTAATTACATAGAAAAACTAATTATTCAATAATAACTTAAAAAAATAGAAATTATGAAAACCAAACTAATAAGTAGTATAGTAGTAGCATTTTTATTTTCATGCAAAAAAGAACACACATGCGTTTGTTCTTATCCAAATGTAGATCCTAAAGGCATTATAATAAATGATACAAAAAGTAATGCAAAGCGAATTTGCGAAAACTCCCCCAATGATATAAAGTATTGTAAACTAATAAAATAGGTAATACCAAATAAGACTTTCTTACATAAGAAAGTCTTATTTAGTTTTAAAATTATACAATGCCAATTATTAATAGTTTAGTACTTTAAATTTAGAGTGGCAATTGGGGCTATATACCCTTAAAATACTGGGACTTACAATCAATTACATAGAAAAACTAATTATTCAATAATATGAAAAAATATACTTGGCTAACATCAATCTTCTTAATTATATCATGTACTTCATGCTACAAAAAACATAGTTGTTATTGTGATGATAAATATCAAAGAGATCACGATGGTATTATTATAAAAGGACTTAAATCTCACGCTGAAAAAAAGTGTGCCGAATATGAAGTCCAAAATAAAAAAATAGAACCTAGCTCCTATTGTTATTTATCGTATTAATAATTATAGAAAGTATTGACTTAAAAATAAAAATTATGAAAACCAAGCTAATCAGTATTATAATAATAGCAATGACTTGTAAACTACTAAAATAGTAGAGTAATAGAACTCACAACAGGTTTAGCAACTCTTAATCTTAATTTAGAGTTGCAATCGGGACTATATACCCTTAAAATACAGGGGCAAACAACTAATTACATAGAAAAATTAATTATTCAATAATAACTTTTAAAAATAGAAATTATGAAAACCAATTTAAAAATAGTAGGACTTGTATTAGTGGTAACATCTTTATTCGCATGTAAAAAAGAATACACATGTGTTTGCAATAACGACCGAATTGATGCAATAGGTATTAAAATAAAAGATACTAAACGAAATGCAAAGAAAAAATGTAAAGAAGTTGAAACAAACAGCCAGCTTAGTAGTTTACCATTAACTTGTAATATAACAAAATAACTAAAACCTAATACTAATTATTAATAATTTAGTGTTGCAATTGGGATTATATACCATTAAAATACAGGGGCAAACAACCAATTATATAGAAAAATTAATTATTCAATAATATGAGAAAATACACTTGGCTAATTTCAAGCATTTCAATTATACTATGCACTTCGTGTTACAAAAAACATAGTTGTTATTGTGATGATAAATATCAAAGAGATCACGATGGTATTATTATAAAAGGACTTAAATCTCACGCTAAAAAAAAGCGTGCAGAATATGAAGTGCAAAATAAAAAAATAGAACCTAGCTCCTATTGTTATTTATCATATTAATTATGGAGCTCAATAACTTAAAAATAGAAATAATGAAAACAAATTTAAAAATAGTAGGACTTGTATTAGTGGTAACATCTTTATTCGCATGTAAAAAAGAATACACATGTGTTTGTTCCAATCCTTATATAGACCCTAAAGGCTTTATAATAAAAGATACTAAAAGAAGTGCAAAGCAAAAGTGCAAAGATTATGAAACAAACGGAAAACTTGGCTCTTTACAAACCACTTGTAACTTAACAAAATAACTAAAACCTAGTTAGCGTTTCTTATGTAAGAAACGCTAATTAGGTTTTAAAAAAAACATAATACTAATTATTAATAATTTAGCGTTGCAATTGGGGCTATATACCCTTAAAATACAGGGGCAAACAACTAATTACATAGAAAAACTAATTATTCAATAATAACTTTTAAAAATAAAAATTATGAAAACAAATTTAAAAATAGTAGGACTTGTATTAGTGGTAACATCTTTATTCGCATGTAAAAAAGAACACTATTGTCATTGCTCAAATCCTTATATAGACGCAAAGGGATTTATAATAAAAGATACTAAACGAAACGCAAAGAAAAAATGTAAAGATGTTGAAATAAGTAGCCAACTTAGTACTTTACCATTAACGTGTAACATTACAAACTAAACAAAAATCTAATAAGCGTTACTTATGTAAGAAACGCTTATTAGATTTTTTCAACATAATGATAACTGTCCAGTTTCACAATGTTGTTGAAAGAATTTGCTTTTTTAAAACCTCAACAAAATAACTAAAACAACAGCCCACGACCTCAATCGTGGGCTTGTTTTTTGGCACACTATTTGAAAAAAAAGTAAAGAAATTAAAAACGCAAAATAACGCATGGCTATACCTCTACTTTAACTCAATTAATTTCATCAACTAACAATTTAAAATCGTATTAAAATGAAAAAGTTATCGTACGTACTTGCTACCACTGCCCTAAGTGCAGGCGTAGCGTTTTGGGTGGTTAAATTTACAACACCACAGTATCCATCATCATTACAAGCATCTCAAAACTCACCTGTTTATACCACAAGTATGAATAACGGAGGCGCTTCGGGGGTAGATTTTACGCAGGCTGCGGAGCAATCGGTAAATGCGGTAGTGCATATTCAAACAAAAGCAAAACGCCAAAATATAGGTAACGACCCATTTGAAAGTTTCTTTTTTGGAAACCCCTATCAGCGCAGTCAGCCACAAATAGAAGAGGCGTCGGGCTCAGGTGTTATTATTAGTAGCGATGGATATATTGCAACCAATAATCACGTGGTAGAAGGTAGCGACGAAATAGAAGTAATACTTAACAATCGTAAATCGTATACTGCCACAGTAGTAGGTACAGACCCTTCTACAGATTTAGCGTTACTAAAAATAAAGGATACCGAACTACCTTACTTATTATATGGCAATTCGGACGAGGTACGCTTAGGCGAATGGGTGCTTGCTGTGGGTAATCCGTTTAACCTTACATCAACCGTAACCGCTGGTATTGTTAGTGCTAAGGGGCGCAACATAAATATTATTGGTAGCAATCAAAATAAAAAAATATTTCCAATAGAATCGTTTATACAAACTGATGCTGCTGTAAACCCTGGTAACAGTGGCGGGGCGTTAGTAGATACTAAAGGAAAGCTAATAGGTATAAATACTGCTATAGCATCAACTACGGGTTCGTTTGCAGGGTATTCGTTTGCAGTGCCTGTAAATATTGTTAAAAAAGTAATGGACGATTTGCTTGCCTACGGCGAGGTACAACGCGCGTTGTTAGGTGTAGGTATGCGCGATGTAGACGCTAAGTTAGCGCAAGAACGTAGTTTAAAAAATACGGCAGGTGTATATGTTTGGGGCATAGCAGAATCAAGCGCTGCTGACGATGCTGGATTTAAAGAGGGAGATGTAATTATAAAATTAGATGCTACCAAAATAAATACTGCTGCAGAGTTACAAGAGCAAATTGGTCGTCATCGTCCTGGCGATAAAGTAAACATAACTGTAGTGCGCAACGATGCCGAAAAAGAACTTCCGGTAACGCTTAAAAATCGTAACGGAAATACTAACGTAGTAAAAAATGCACCGTCGGAAACCAGTGTACTATTGGGTGCTACGTTTGAAGATGTGAATGCTGATGACAAACAATTTTTGCGTATAGCAACTGGCGTGCGAATAAAAAAATTAGACAATGGAAAGCTACGCAATGCAGGCATTAAAGAAGGTTTTATAATTACCAGTATTGATAAAAAACAAATGCTTACCGTAAATGATGTAACAGCAACGTTAAACAATAAACGAGGCGGAATACTTATAGAAGGCGTATATGCCAACGGAATGCGTGCCTATTATGGTTTTGGATTGTAAATAAGCCACAATTATTTTTCTATAACCACTTCTTCTTTTAGTTTTATTTCTACTCGGCGATTAAGCAGTCGGTTACGCTCGTCTTTGTTGTCGGCTACTGAATTATTACTACCAAAGCCTTCAAAATTAATACGTCCTTCGTCCACAAACTTTGCGGCCAAATAGTCAAACACAGATTTAGCACGGTTTATAGACAGTACTCTATTATACGCCACACTGCCTGTACTGTCGGTAAAGCCCATTATTTCTAAATAATAACTTTTGTTTTTATTTACACTTGATGCTAATTTATCCAACATTTTAAAAGCACTATCGGGTATGATATAAGAGTCGTTTCCAAAATAAATATTGCTCAGTATCAGATATTCTTTTTTGCCTGCTGTTGTTGCTGTCTTGGGTTTTGCATTAGTATTTACTACAACAGTAGGTTTACCGTTTACCATTTTTATAGTTTTGCTACTTGCCGGTTTTATAGTTTTGGGGTTGGCAGGTGTAGGCTCTGTTACTTTGGGTGCAGGTGGCGAATTTACTGTATCTGCGGGGTTAAATACATACACGGTATTAGTGCGTGCGGTGCTATCGGGTACTGCACTAAACGAATTTTTTTTTATAAACACCCCTGAGTCGTATTTAAAATCGCCCACGTCGGCAATGGCAATTTTTATGTGATATTTTTTTCCTGGTATTAAATTTATTTCGGCTTTCATAGGTACAGTAAGTCCATCGTACTGAAAATAATTAATGAGTTCCGAGTTTAATTTTTTCATTTTCTTTTTACTCATTTTTAAGCGTTCGCCATTTTTGGTAAAAATATTATTGTTAATGTAAAGCTCTCCGTTTTTGTATTGGTTAATGTTGTTTACGCTAACTATTGTTTTTTTGTCGGGCAGTAAGGCTATGTTTTTTTTACGTGCACCTACTCCACTTACTACAAATGCAAATACATCGTTGTACTTACTTTCGGCATATTCCATGTATTCTTCCGATGCAAAAAAATACTCAAACTCCAACTTGTTACGCGTAGCTATAAAATCAAATTCTAGCACCGCAGCATCAATAGTAATTCCTTTTCCTATGCGGTTAAGATCTTTGTCGCCACGTGTGGCATTACCTGACCATTGGTTGTTTACATCATTGGCATGTGCCACGTCGGAAGCCTTGCCAGTACTTAATAGTATACCTTGGGGTATTTTTAATAAATCGTTGCTAGATGTAAATGAAGCCATAGCCTCTAAGTTGCCACTATATTTAAAATTGTAGGCTACAATACCATTACCTAATAAGTTTTCTTTTACAAATTTTTCTATATCTGCTGTGGTGTTTTGCACTACTATTTGTGCCACGCATGGTTTTATTAGCAATAGGTGTATTGCTAATAAAACCATTAAATATTTGCGCGTACTGTTCACAATGTTTCTTCTGTTAAAAAATTTATAAATTAAAGGTATCTAATAATTCGGTTTCGTTGCCAGCATAATCTATCACTACTATTTTTACAGTGTGTTGGCCTGTTTCATGTTTTTTACGATTAATAAAATGGATCAACTGTGCCGATTTTGTTTCGTATTCAAACAATTCCCACTTACCATCTATGTAACCGTTGTATGATTTTATGCCTGATAATTTATCACCAATACAATAGCGCAATGAGCTAATTGGGTAATGTGTAACTATAGTTTTAGCTTTTTTGCCCTTACCTACTTTTTTTGAGCTAATGCCTTTATTACCAACTTTAAATACTAGTGGTGGTATTTCATCAGTACGTACTGCAAACCTACCAAAACTGCGACTTTGAGCCGTTATGGTATTGTTAGCATTTATTTTTCCTCCCTCCGATTTTATATTACCATTATAATCCATGCATACCACCAATGCCTTGCTAATTAAGGATTTGGGAATGTGTGTAGTGGGTATAGTTATGCTGTAATAACTATGCGATGCAATGCTTGGGTTTAATATTTTATATACAGGTATTCTTGCAGTGTCTTTTGTTATTGTAAAATCAAAATCGGAATACATGTTACCTGCTGGTATAGTAACACTTGCGCCCTCTTTGACTAATGTATTTTCTTTTAAACAATCTTTTAAAGCACCAAGTGCAGGCGAAAACTGTTGTTTTAAAGTAAGTGGTATAGCTTTATAATTAAAATAAAACTCAAGTGTTGCCTTGTTGCCGTTTACATCTTTGGTTACAATAGTTGCCTTGTGTGTACCATCTTGCATAAAGCTAACAACACCTCGGTTTACATGCTTTTTATATACACTTAGTTTATTGCCTTTTTCCAAATACATATTTTGTACCCAACCACCTACTTTCTTTTTGTAGGCATAATCGCAGTAGGAATTTATGTATCTATTTTCTTCAAACGGAACAGTGTCAAGCACGCTATAGCAGTGGCGTTTATCATCTATAAGTAGTTCTATGCTATAAACGTTGTTGGGGTTGGTGCTACCGCTTTGTGTATCAAAACAATCTAAGCCAAAGCCTATGTCACCAGTCAATTCAATACTTTCGGGCGATGCTAATCTAAAGTCGCCAGCCTTTCCTACTACAGCAGTACGTTTAATTTGCTCAGTGCCATTATTAATTTTAGATACGCTATTAAGCGCACGCATATACAGCGCACGTATGGTAGGCGTGGTGTTGTCGGGCACATCAAAACCGTATAAGAGTGGGTTTAATGTTTTGTCGGTATGCTCTTCTCTTATCTCAAAATGCAAGTGTGGACCTTGCGATGCGCCTGTATTGCCACTTAAGGCTATTACCTCGCCTTTGCGTACTTTTAATTCGTCCTTGAGCGGATATAATTCTACATCAAATTGTTGTAAGCGATATTGCTCCTCGCGCAAGTATTTGGCTATAGTATCATTAAACTTTAGGCAGTGTGCATACAAACTTACCAAACCGTTGGCGTGCGTTACGTACAAGGCATTACCATAACTACTGGGCGATATTTTTATACGCGAAATATATCCATCGGCAATGGCATACAGTTTCATACCCGAAGGCGTACGAATATCTAAGCCGTTATGAAAATGATTATTGCGCAACTCGCCAAAATTAGCCACTAGGCGTATAGGCCCATCAACAGGCGAACGAAACGTACCCGCGGGCACACGTTGCGCATTAGCTTTATAACAAGGACTTACAAGCAATAGTGTAAGTATATATAGTAGGTGTTTGGTAGTATTCATAAGCAACTAAAATACTATTTAGGGTGTAGAACTTTGGCTTGCGTGCAATTGCTTTTGCACAGTGTGTTGTTAATGAAACTAAGGGTAAAAATACCATTATACGAATACCAATTATTACCAACATTTAGTATAAAAATACTAAAATAATGTTTTACCACCTTTTATAATTAACTACCTAGTATTAATATGATACTGCCTCATAAAAAAATTATCTTAGCGGTACTATTATAAACTAACATTTCAAAATTAACACACATGAACAAATATATTTTAGCCGCTACGGTACTTATAAGCACTGTACTGGTATCGTATGCAGGTATAACGCTTATAACCAAATATAAAATGGAAAACCCCAAATTTATAGTAGTAGATAATTACGATGATAATTATAAAGCCATAGAAAAGCTAGCCAACAAAGGCTTGTACCGCGATGCTATGAATGCCTGTGAGTTACTATTAAAAAAAGCATTAACAGAAAACAATACTCCGCAGGTAATAAAAGCCGTAGTACACAAAATAAAATATAGCCAACAGATAGATGAACAATCGGTAACTAAGGCATTGTACGAGTTGGATAGCTTAGCCGCTAAAGTAAAAAGTCCTGCTAAGGAAGTGTTACATAGCATAACGGGCGATGGCTATTGGCAATATTACCAAAACAACCGTTATCAATTTACGAACCGTACACAAGCCGTTGATTTTAAAAACGACGACATAAGCACTTGGGATTTAACCAAGATAATAACCGAATGCGTACATCAATACACGCTATCATTAAATAATGTTAAAACGCTACAAGCCACGCCTGTAAACGATTATAAAGCAATATTAATAAAGGGTAGAGAGTCCGAAAAATATCGTCCTACGCTATACGATGTATTGGCGTACCGTGCTATTGATTTTTTTGATAACGGCGAAGCCCGCATTATTAAGCCTTTGGAAACATTTAACATAAACCAAGATGCTTATTTAACTGATGCAACAGCATTTTTAAACCAAAAAATAAATACTACCGATAGCCTAAGTTTTGATTATCATTTAACCAAAACTTTGCAAGAGTTGATACAGTTTCATACTACTAAAAACAACGTAATACCATTAATAGATGCGGATATAAAACGTATAGTAGTTATTTATCAAAAAACAAATAGTGCCAATAAAGATAGCCTATACAAAGCGGCATTGCAAAACATAGTACGTGCACATAGCACCGAACCTTATGCACAATTGGCTAACTATTATTTAGCACAATGGTATGTAGGAAACTACAACGGTGATAAAAATAAAACCTACAAAAAAACAGCGCACGACATAGCTACCAAAGGTGTGCAAACAAGTACGGACGAAAACATTAAAGCAAAATTCCAAAACTTACTACGCACTATTGAGGGCGAAACTATAAACATAACGCTAGAAAATATAAACCTAGCTAACCAACCATTTATAGCCAAAATAAATTATACCAATGCTACCAAAGTTAAATTTAGAGTAGTAAAATTGGATATGAAACTACTCCGTGAGGCCCAAGCCAAAGAGCGTATGTATACTGATAATGGCGTAAAACCCTACCCATTAGCGGTAAGTATATACATATACAGCCAAGCCACCGTAAACGAATGGACAGAAACCTTGCCCGATGATAAGCAGTATTTAAACAATACACTATTGTATAAAATGCCCGCCATTGCTAACACAGGGCTATATGCTATTATTAGCAGCAATACTGATAACACTACGCTATACAACAACGAAACCTGTACCTATGCGCTAACCCAAATAACTAATTTAGGAATATTAAGCGACGTAAATAATAAGCTAAACACAGTTACAGGGTTTATAGTAAACCGTAACAATAATGCACCTATTGCTGATGCAACGGTAGAGTTTATACGCCAGTACGACGATTATAAAAAAGGAACATACACCACTCGTTATGCTACTATGTATAGTTTAGTTACCAACGCTAACGGTGCATATAGCTTACAAAATATTGCACAAGACATAAGCTATACCTACCACATTAAAACTAAAACCGATGAGTATTATTCTGACCTAAGTATTTATGTAAATAAACCCTACGACTATAAAGAGCCTGAATATACTACGTATAGCACTTTGTTTTTTACCGACCGTGCCATATACCGCCCTACGCAACTTATACACGTAAAAGGCTTGTGTACCGTAACACAAAAGCACGATACCAAAATAGTACCTAACCAAAACATAACCGTAACACTATACGATGCTAACCACCAAAAGGTAGAAAGTAGAGACGTTATAACTAACGAGTTTGGTACGTATGCCACCACATTTACTGCGCCTAACACAGGTATGAATGGAGTAATGACTATTGGCGATAACTACGGCACTACCAACATTAGAGTAGAAGAATACAAGCGTCCGTTGTTTGAAATTACACCTAAACCATTAGTAGATAATTATAACTTAAACGACGAAGTAAAAATAGAAGGCGTGGCAAAAAGCTACAGCGGTGCGCCTATTAGCGGAGCTAAAGTAGCGTACCGTATTACACGCCAAACACGCATACCCTACTGGTGGCGTTGTTACAACCCATGGTATGTAGAAAATGACATTACCGAAATGAGTAGCGGTACTGGTATTACTAATGATACGGGTGCGTATATAATTAATTTTAAAGCCGTGCCAGACGCCAGTGTTAGCAAGCAATCGGCGGCATCATTCCGTTATACTGTTTATACTACAATTACTGATGTTAATGGAGAAACACATACTACTGAGCAAGCCGTAACTATTGGTTACGTAAGCGTTGGGCTTACTTTGTATAACGAAAACGAACTATTAATTAAGCAAAAAAGCAAAACGGATAGTATTCATTTTAGCATTACTACTGATAACCTCAACGGACAACACGTGCCAAGTACGGTACGTTTAAAAATTACAAAATTAAAACAGCCCAATACGTTTTTTAGAAACAGTGTGTTGCGTGATGATAAATGCAACCAACACTTATACACCGCCGAGCAATGGTACAAGTGGTTTCCCGAAGATGAATACAATAACGAAAACGATTATCTTACTTGGGCAGAAGGCGAAGTTATTTACAACGAAAACATTAAAACCATAGCGCTAAACCATAAGCTAAACCTACCCTGTAGCCAATGGTTAAATGGTAAATATAAAGTAGAAGCCATAACTACCGATAAAAAAAATAACGAAGTAAAAGAAATTAGCTATGTAGATATTACCAACTTGAACGATGCAAAAACGATTCAAGATAAGTTGCTAATGATAAATACTAGTACCGATGCCAGTGGTAGTTACGCCCTGTTAAGCCCACACATTACTAAGTGTATTAAAACTACTGCACTAAGCGCAAGTGCCTATACACAAGCATTAGCAAGTATTGATAGTTATGTAAGCAACGAAACTACTACCAATAGATTGGTACTAATAAGCTATTACCACAACAACCGTTTTTATAGCACCCAACTTACATTTGCACCAATAAACAAAACCAGTATTAAAAACGAAACCATAGCACTAACGCTACTTACCCTGCGCGATAAGCTACAACCTGGTGCTAAGGAACAATGGAAACTAAAAGTAAGCAGTAGCGATAAAACTATACCGCTTGCCGAAATGGTAGCCACTATGTACGATGCTAGTTTAGATAATTTTGTAGCGCATAACTTTAGTAGTGTATATGCACAACGCCCTGAATTGGTCGTTAAACAAGAAGATGCGCCAAACTTTAACTGGACAATAGATGGCGAAAATACAGTAAGTGCCAATGTATATAAATACGCAGCGTACAAAAACTACCAAGATAATGTATATGATTATTTAAACTTGTTTGGCTTAAACTGGAATAATAATCATAGATATTACGGACGTGGAGGAGGTAGAGAGATGTATAAAAGCATGGCGAATAGAAACGAAGGAGATATTGCTGTTGATTTTGAAGATGCTCAACCAATGATGGAAATGGCTGCGAGTGCACCTATGGAAAAGAAGGCTTCACCAAGAGCTACTACAGCAATAGTAGGAGCTATGGACAAAGATGATTCAAAAGACGAGCAACAATCACCTAAAAAAACAGAAGATAATACACCCGAAAAACCCAAAGAAGAAGTAGCAGTGCGCAAAAACAAAAATGAAACAGCATTCTTTTTTCCACAGCTGGTAAGCGATGCGCAAGGCGAGTTTACTATGAATTTTACTATGCCCGAAGCATTAACCAAATGGAAAATGTTAGCTTATGCACACACTAAAGATTTAAAACAAGCGCAAACCCAACACAGCGTAGTTACACAAAAAGAAGTAATGGTAGTACCCAATTGGCCACGTTTTGTACGCGAGGACGATAGCATAACCATTACCGCCAAAATTGTAAACCTTACCAACACTCCGCTCAAAGGCAAGGCGTATATAGAACTAGTAAACCCACTTACTAACGAAAAAATAAAATACCTACAAGGTAGCAGTATGCACTTGTTTGAAGTGGCAAGTGCCAACAACACTACAGTATCATTTACACTATATATTAACGAACTTAAAGATGCCCTACAAGCCACCATATACGCCACTGCTGGCGCACACAGCGATGCCGAACAAACTACACTTACCGTGCTACCAAACCGCATACTGGTAACCGAAAGTATGCCTATGCCTATACGCGGTAAACAAACTAAAACATTTAGCTTTACTAAATTAGTAACCAACAATAGCACTACACTTACGCATTACAACTACGCCATAGAGTTTACACAAAACCCTGCGTGGTTGGCTATTAAAGCATTGCCATATTTGTCGCAACACCAGTTTGATTGTGCTGATGGTTTGGCTAATAAATTATTTGCCAATAGTTTGTCGAGTTATATTATAAATAGTTTGCCTGTTATACAAAACGTATTTAACCAATGGCAACAAGACCCCGAAGCATCGGTATCGCCGTTAGATAAAAATCAAGAATTGAAATCGGCATTGTTGCAAGAAACACCGTGGGTACTTAATGCACAAGCCGAAACCCAACAGCGCAAAGACATTGCGAAATTTTTTGATAAAAATAATTTGAGTAACGAATTAAAAATAACCTACGAAAAACTAAAAAAACTACAAGCCTCAAGTGGTGCATTCCGTTGGTGGAAAGGCGATAAGTACGACAACCAATTTTTAACACAACGTGTATTAAACACCTTTGCAAAACTCATACATAGCAACGTTATAACTAAAGATACTTACGATGGCGAGACACAACTCATAAGCAAAGCACTTGCATACTTAGACATGGAAATGCAAAAAGAGTATATGCTACTAAAGAAAAATAAAAATTGGAAAACTTATAATTACTCATCAGCCACAAGTGTTGAGTACTTGTACTTGCGTAGTATATTTATAGCTAACGATTTTAAACTGGACGGCAACTACAAAGAAATGTTTGACTATCACCTAGCGCAAACACAAAAATATTGGTTACAACATACCCGCTACACGCAAGCAGTAGCAGTACTTACACTACATTACAACAAAGATGCTACTACGCCCAAAACTATATTAGCATCGCTTAAAAACAATAGTATTAATAGCGAAGAAATGGGTGCGTATTGGAAAGATACTTACGAATATTTTAACTGGTACCAACAACCTATTGAGGCACAAGCCATGACCATAAACGCATTTAGCGAACTTACTACCGATAAAAAATTTATTGATGATATGAAAACATGGCTACTTAAAAGTAAGCAAACCCAACAGTGGCCAAGCTCGGCAGCTACCGTAGAGGCAGTGTATGCGCTACTATTAAGCAATGCCAACAGTATGAGCAACTGGTTAAGCACTGATAATAGTATAGTGGTAAAAGCAGGTAACATAACTATAGACCCAGCTACCGATAAAACCATAAAGACAGAAAGTGGCACAGGTTATTTTAAAAAACAGTTTAACAAAACTGAAATACAAAACAACATGGGTACTGTTACCGTAACCAAAAACAACGAAGGCGTAAGCTGGGGAGCCGCCTATTGGCAATACTTTGAGCGCTTAGATAAAATTATGCAACACAGCACAGGGCTTAGTATTAAAAAAGAGTTGTTTGTAGAAATAAACACTCCTTCTGGCCCAGTTATAAAACCCATAGATAAGCAACCACTTAAAATAGGCGACAAAGTAAAAGTGCGTATAGAAATACGTGCCGACCGTAGCTTTAGTTACCTACACCTAAAAGACATGCGTGCCGCAGGTTTTGAACCTGTAAATGTACTTAGCCAATATAAGTATCAAGATGGCTTAGGCTATTACGAAAGCACCCGCGATGCGGCCACACATTTCTTTTTTAATTATTTAGAAAAAGGTACATACGTATTTGAATACAGTGTATATGCTACGCACGCAGGCACTTTTAACAATGGCATTACAAGTATGCAATGTTTTTATGCACCCGAGTTTACCACGCATAGCCAAGGCAATGTGGTTACGGTAAAGTAGGGCATTTATGAAATTAGAAATGAAAAAATCAATTTTAAAAACTACATTTGCCTATGAATAAAGCATTTTAAGATATATAGTTCTAACACCGTAGCGAATATTTTGCAGGCATTATAACGAGTTAATGAAACCGCTTGATGAAAATCAACTGGAAGCTCATACAATTTCAAAATTAATCACAAACAGAAACTATAATCCTGATAAACCCGAAGTACAATATCCATTTGAATATCCTGAACTGTTAATGTTTGAATAATTTGATTTTAAAAGTTAATGATTTTGAATATTTTTTAATCTTTTTTATTTGCTTCTCAAATAGTTCTTAATCAAAACATAACCTTTTTTAAGTAAATTTCAGATTAGGGTAATAATTGTTGGAAAAATAATAATCAGCAATTACAGAGTTTAAGGGGCATTCAGGTTGTAGCCCATATAAATAAAGGGATATTAAGAAAATCGCACTAAAACTAACCCTCTAAAATGCTATATTTGCTACTATATGTTTACACCGTACCACGCTAAATATTTTGCCTTTGAATTAACTAAAAGAAGTTCATCAGACAGTATGCAAAAATTTGCATCTACTTTGGTTGATGCTCAAGTTGATTTGAACCCGCATCAAGTGGAAGCTGCTTTGTTTGCATTTCGTTCACCTTTATCTAAGGGGGCAATTTTAGCGGACGAAGTAGGTTTGGGTAAAACCATTGAAGCAGGATTAGTTATTTCCCAAAAATGGGCAGAAAGAAAAAGAAAGATTTTAATAATTACACCCGCCAATCTTCGCAAACAATGGAGTCAGGAATTAGTAGATAAATTCTTTTTAACCTCAGTTATTTTAGAAACAAAATCGTTTAACGAAGCAATTAAGAAAAAAAATCTTAATCCTTTTTTACAAAATGAAATTGTTATTTGCTCTTATCAATTTGCTCGAAGCAAAGAATCTTATATAGAATCTGTTGATTGGGATTTAGCGGTAATTGATGAAGCACACCGTTTACGAAATGTTTACAAAACTTCAAACCGCATTGGTAAGTCAATAAAAAATTCATTAGCAAATGCCCCTAAAGTTTTATTAACTGCTACACCATTGCAAAATTCATTACAAGAGCTTTACGGATTAGTTAGTATTATTGATGAATACGCATTTGGCGATTTAAAAAGTTTTAGAAGTCAATACAGCCGAGTTAATAGTACCGCAGATGAAAGCGTGTTTCTTGAATTAAAAGAGCGTTTAAAACCAATTTGTAAACGTACATTACGAAGACAAGTTTTAGAATACATCAAATACACTAACCGCATTGCGTTAGTTGAAGAATTTTATCCTACCGATGATGAACAAAGGCTATATGATTTTGTAACTAATTATTTGCAAAGCCCTAACCTGTTTGCTTTACCGCCAAGTCAAAGACAATTAATGACATTGATTTTGCGTAAGCTATTAGCTTCATCAACCTTTGCTATTTCCGGCACTTTAGAAGCTCTTGCTAAAAAACTGGAAGGGATTATTACCAATCATAACACTAATCCATTAGAGGAAGTTTTAACACAGGATTATGAGGCTTATGATGCGTTAAAAGATGAGTGGATTGATGATGAAGCGGAAGAAACCAAAGAAGAAAAAGTTTATACCACAGAAGATATTAGTAATATAAAAATTGAAATTGCACAGCTAAAAGAATTTGAAGCTCTTGCAAAATCAATTCAAATAAATTCAAAAGGAGAAAAGCTATTTACTGCATTACAAAAAGGATTTGAGGAAGCGACAAAAAAAGGTGCAAGTAAAAAAGCAATGATTTTTACAGAGAGTACACGCACACAAAATTATTTAAGAGATATTTTAGAAGCTCGTGGCTATCAGGGTAAAGTCGTTTTATTTAATGGCTCTAACACCGACCAAAAATCAAAAGAAATTTATAAAGCGTGGATTGAACAACACCAAAACACCGACCGTGTAACAGGCTCTAAGAGTGCAGATATGCGAGCTGCCTTAGTAGATTATTTCCGTGACGAAGCAATTATAATGATTGCTACTGAAGCAGCAGCCGAAGGAATAAACTTACAGTTTTGCTCTCTAATAGTTAATTATGATTTACCGTGGAATCCGCAACGTATTGAACAGCGTATTGGTCGTTGTCATCGTTACGGACAAAAATATGATGTTGTCGTTGTTAATTTCTTAAACAAATCAAACGCTGCCGATTTACGAGTATATGATTTATTGAATGAAAAATTTAGCTTATTTAATGGTGTATTTGGTGCAAGTGATGAAGTTTTAGGAAACATAGAAAGCGGAGTTGATTTTGAAAAACGCATCGCTAAAATATATCAGGAGTGCAGAACTACCGATGAAATACAATCTTCTTTTGATTCACTTCAAAAAGAATTAGAAACTGAAATTGACACCGAGCTTAATCAAACACGACAAAAATTATTAGAGAATTTTGATGAAGAAGTACACGAAAAATTAAAAATAAATTTAAAAGAAAGTAAAGAGTATTTATCAAGATACGAAAACTGGTTGTGGGATTTAACTCGATATTATTTAGCTGATTTCGCTAATTTCTCAAAAACCGAACATTCTTTTTCGTTACAAAGCAATCCATTCCCGAATGAAAAAATACATTCTGGTCCTTATCGTATCGGAAAGAGTATTGATGATTCAAATATTTACAGAATCAGTCATCCTTTGGCACAACGTATAATTGATGAGTGTAAAGCTCTGAATTTACAATCGGCACAAATGGAATTTGATTATTCGGGTTCGGTTATAAAGATTTCTATTTTAGAAAACCTTGTTGGTAAAAGCGGTTGGTTAAAAGTAAATTCCGTAACAATATCCTCTTTTGAAAATGAAGACTTTATCCTCCATTCAGGATTTACAGACGATGGAGAGATATTGCAAATAGAACAATGCCAACGACTATTTTCATTAGCTGCAAATTGTACTCCGTTAATGGATGAAATGAATGAGCAAACAAATGAAAAATTTAATGAAATATACGAAAGCCATTACATAACTATTGTTGACGACAATAGGAATAGAAATAGCGTGTTTTTTGATGATGAAGTGGGTAAGTTAGAAAAATGGGCTGAAGATGTAAGGGATTCAATAAAATTTGAAATTAAAGAATTAGATAAAGAAATCAAAACTCGTAAAACCGAAGCTCGAAAAATATTACACCTCGAACAAAAAGTTAAAGAGCAACGGATAATAAAAGACCTTGAAAAAAAACTGGCTGAAAAGCGTTTTAATCAATATCAAAATGAAGATGATATTGAAAAGAGGAAAGATAATTTACTGGATGAAATTGAACAACGCTTAAAACAGCAAACAACTAAATCAGATTTATTTACAGTAAAATGGAGTCTGAAATGAAAATAATAGAGAATATATATTGCATAAAAAAAGCTCGCTTGTTAGCGAGCTTCTTAATCTTTCACTTAATTACGTTCACAAAAGTGAAGAGGCTTGATTAAGTATTACAATGCAAATATAATACAAAAAGAAATATATAAAATGATTTTAAGCTAAAAATAATTGAAATACCATATATGTCACTGAATTACAATACATTACAAAAATACATTTCTTCGTCAAGACTTACGAATTATGAGCTTATTTGTAATGGGAATCCTGATAAAACATTAAAGTTATATCATACAAATTTACGATTATCCCAAGCATTTTATCCACTTCTTTCTTTGTTAGAAGTTATTTTAAGAAATGCAATAAATGAGGAACTGTCTAATTACTTTAATGACCCTGATTGGTTAATTAATCAACAAACAGGGTTTATGGTTCACCCATCATTGAGTTATAGAGATAATAGAACAGGACAAATGAAACACAATCATTTTCTTAAAAAAAATGTATCTAAATCAATACTGGATTCAGGAGGTCAAGCATCACAAGGTAAAATTATTGCAGATGTTAGTTTTGGTTTTTGGACTGCCCTTTTTGATACAACTCATTATAGGATTCTAACTGGTCGTCCAATACAAATTTTCACAAATTTACCATCAGGTTCAAATAGAAATACAATCCATCAGAAGCTAATTAAGTTAAGAGATTTTAGAAACAGAGTGTATCATAATGAACCGATTATTTTCGGAAAAGACAATTTAGGTAATCCGATTTTTGATTTATTAAGTGCGAAGGAAATTTATGTTGAAATTCAAGAGATATTTCAATGGTTGAATTTAGATTTCAATCATTGGACAAAACGGATAAATAATATTTTTTTTGAAATTGAACGGGCAGAATGTGTTTACAATAGCTATCCTTCAAAAGTATATTATGTTAGAAGAATAGGTGTTGGGATTAAACATTACAGTAATAAATATTTTAAGAATTAAGATTTTAAAGAGATATGGCAAAGCAATTACAAAAACTCGAACTTACTTGGATTGGTAAGGGCAACGACCCTCAACTTGAACCTCGTATTTTAATTGAAGACCCAAGCAAAAGTTATGGCGACCCAAAATCAGAAAACATTCTTATTCACGGGGATAATTTATTAGCATTAAGAGCTTTGGAACAACAATATGCAGGAACTGTAAAATGTGTTTGCGTTGACCCACCATACAACACAGGTAATGCTTTTGAGCATTATGATGATGGTATAGAACATTCTCAATGGCTCAATTTAATGAAGCCACGAATAGAGATTTTAAGAAATTTATTGCGTGAGGATGGTAGTATTTGGATTGCTATTGATGATGATGAAAGTCATTATTTAAAAGTGATGTGTGACGAAATATTTGGAAGGCAAAATTTTGTGTGCAATGTAATCTGGGAGAAAAAATATTCGCCACAGAATGATGCGAAGTGGTTGAGCGATAGCCACGACCACATTTTAGTTTACGCAAAGAATAAAGAAATTTGGAGACCAAACTTATTGCCAAGAACAGAGGCAATGGATAATCGTTATAAAAATCCTGATAATGACCCAAGAGGGCAATGGAAATCATCAGACTTGTCTGTAAAAACATATAGTGCAAACTATGATTATCCAATAACTACTCCAAAAGGTAGAATTGTTAACCCTCCCAAAGGTAGATGCTGGAGAACATCCAAAGTAAAAATACAAGAATTAATTGCTGACAATAGAATTTGGTTTGGACCAGATGGAAATAATGTCCCTTCTATTAAAAGATTTTAACTGAAGTAAAGCAAGGGAGTGTTTCCAAAACTATTTGGAAGAGAGAAGAAGTCGGTGATAATCAAGAGGCGAATAAAGAAGTTAAGGTTTTCAATAGTGAAAGTGTTTTTGCAACACCTAAACCAGAGCGCTTAATTGAACGAATATTATTTTTGGCTTCAAATGAATCCGATTTTGTTTTAGATAGTTTTTTAGGCAGTGCAACAACATCGGCAGTAGCACATAAAATGAAACGTAAATGGATTGGTATTGAATTGGGAGAACACGCAAATACACATTGTTTACCAAGAATGCAGAAAGTAGTTAGCGGTAAAGACAAAGGCGGTATTACAGAAGCAGTAAACTGGCAAGGAGGCGGAGGCTTTAAATTCTACACACTCGCATCTTCATTAATTCAAAAGGATAAATACGGAAGCGAAATTATTAATCCTGAGTACAACCCAAATATGTTGGCTGCTGCAATGGCAAAGCAAGAAGGTTTTAGGTATTCTCCCAATGAGGATAGTTATTGGAAACAAGGATTTAGCAGCGAAAAGGATTTTATTTTTACTACAACACAATTTGTTACCGTTGAAATTTTAGACCGCTTACAAGAAGAAATGAAGCCGGGCGAAAGTTTGTTGGTATGCTGTAAAAGTTTTGCTAAACAATGCGTAAACAGACACGGAAATATTACAATTAAAAAGATTCCGCAAATGCTTTTAGGTAGATGCGAATTTGGTAAAGATGATTATTCATTAAACATTGTAAATCTTCCACACGATGAAAGTGATGATGAGTTAAATGATGAGATTGATTTTGTTGAAGAAAAAAAGACAACGGATAAAACAAAAAAAATAACTAAAAAAGCTGATGACCAATCAAAACTTTTTTAAAAATAGTAATTCATTAAAAACTAATACAGTTCAATATATATGAACCCAATAGCAGAAAACATTAAACAAAGGCTCTCACTTCGTAAACCGCTGCAAGAGGCATTAGATATTCTTACGGGTCTATCAGAAGATTTAGAATTAAATAAAGAAGTTGATTTAAAAACGGAACTCGAAAAAGTGCAATCGCTTTTTCCTACTTGTACCGATTTTGAGAGAGCGTTCCCCTCAATATGTTTTAGTATTGCTACTGGTGTTGGTAAAACCCGACTAATGGGGGCTTGTATTGCATTTTTATATTTACAAAAAGGTATCAGAAACTTTTTTGTATTAGCACCCAACCTAACTATTTACAATAAATTGATTGAGGATTTTGGTAATGTTTCAAATCCTAAATATGTATTTAATGGTATTGCAGAATTTGTACATAATAAACCTGTAATTATAACTGGAGATAATTACAATCAACAAAAACCTTCTGATTCAAAGAAACATACTGCATTGGAATACAATAATAAAGAAATTAGAATTAATGTTTTTAACGTATCTAAATTCGCAAAGGAAACAAAGCCAGTTAAAGAAGGTGGGAAAAATATGACCCCACGAATAAAAAGACTTTCAGAATATTTAGGAGAAAGCTATTGGGAGTATTTAAGTGGGTTAAACGACTTGGTAATACTAATGGACGAAGCACACCGCTATCACGCTGATAAAAGCAAAGAATCCATTAACGAATTAAAACCAATTTTAGGAATTGAATTAACAGCAACACCAATTGATGAAAAAAGTAATCAGTTTAGAAATGTGGTATATGAATATTCATTAGCTCAAGCATTAACCGATGGTTTGTATGTTAAGAATCCGACCATTGCAACAAGAAAAGATTTTAACCCACAAGGAAGAAGCGAAGAAGAAATTGAGAAAATTAAATTAGAAGATGCGGTAAGTATTCACGAGGACACGAAGCAAGAATTAAAACTATATGCTTTAAACACAGGAAAAAAAGTAGTTAAGCCATTTATTTTGGTGGTGTGCAAAGATACAACACACGCAAAATCAGTTTATGATTTAATTACATCAGTAGATTTTTACGAAGGTGCATTTGCAGGAAAAGTATTACAAATTGATAGCACTACACGAAATGAAGAATTGATTGAACAACAATTTATTTCGTTGGAACAAGAAGATAACGAAATAGAAATTGTTATTCACGTTAATATGCTTAAAGAGGGTTGGGATGTAACTAACCTATATACCATTGTTCCGCTACGTGCAGCAAACGCATCGGTATTAGTTGAACAAACAATTGGTCGAGGATTGCGTTTACCGTTTAATGGCGAACGTACAGGTGTTGAAAAAGTTGATAAACTTACAATTGTTGCACACGATAATTTTAACAGAGTAATTGCAGCAGCTCAAGACCCGAACTCAATCTTAAATAAATTGAAATTTGTTGAAATTGATGAAAGTCTTTTAAAAGAAAGAGTTGAAATAGTAACGGTGCAAAATACCGTTTCTCAAAACATACAAACGGAACAAGAGGAAGTAAATAAAATTGTAGATACCGAAGTAAAGCAGAAACGCCAAAACCAAGTAGATGCAAAAAAGTTACTGGTAAATGTTATTCCGTTTTTCAATACTAATTCACAAGTGAAAAAAGTGGATGACCTAATGAAGCCCAAAGTTAAACAACAAGTAATGGAGGCAGTTCAGAAAGAATTAAACACGGGGCAAGTAAATATTTTTGCAGATAACATTTTAGCGGAAGCCGAAATACTTTACGAAAAATTAGTTGCTGATTTTAAAAAAAACATCATTGAAATTCCGAGAATGGATTTAGTACAAGGCGAAGTTACAGCTTCATTTGCGGATTTTGATTTAGATACAAATGGATTCAGCTACGAACAATTAAATGATGAAATTGTGCGTATTGGATTGAAAGATAAAAGCTATGATGTAATTGAAGTAAAGAGCGGTGTAAACTTCGGAAGCCCAGTAAAATTGCTTATAGCCGAGTTAATAAACTTTTCGGAAGTAGATTATGATACTAATGCGGATTTATTACACAAGTTGGCAAAACAAGCGGTGTCGCAATTAGAAAGCAACTTAAAAGATGGCGAAGATATTCGTAAACTCATTTTTCAATGGAGGGGGTTAATTGCAAGTAGAGTTTATACGCAAATGATGTTGCATTTTAAACTGCACGAAGCTGAATATATTAAACCAAATGTAAAACCATTCACGAAAATAGAAGACTGGAATTTTACTACTTTAAAAAATGTTGGGCATAAAGATTACCGTGAAGAGAATTTTCCTGCAATACAAGTACCAAAATTTATTTATAGAGGTTTTGAAAAATCTTGTCATTTTGAATACAAATTTGATAGTAGAACTGAACAAACATTTGCATACGTTTTAGAAAACGATAAGGAAGTTATAAAATGGTTGCGCCCTGCATCCAATCAGTTCCGTATTTACTGGCAACACAATAGCAAGTTGTATGAGCCTGATTTTATAGTTGAAACTGCGGATTGTATTTATATGATTGAAACTAAAGCAGCGAATGAAATAACAGATACAGAAGTTCAGGAAAAAGCAGCAGCAGCTTTAAAATATTGCAACTACGCCACAGAATTTACAGCAGAACACGGAGGGAAAAAGTGGAAGTATGTTTTAATACCTCATAACCAAGTAACAAAAACAAGCGGTTTTAAAGGGTTAGTTTCATCTAATATTATGAAATAATATGGCAATAGATTATATAGGTACAAGGTGGTTTAAGTGTGATTTGCATTTACACACTCCTGCAAGTAAATGTTTTCAAGACCAAGCGGTAACCCCTGAACAATGGGTTGATAGAGCTATTGAACAGGGATTAGACTGCGTAGCAGTTACAGACCATAATACAGGTTTTAGTTTTGATAATATTAAAGAAGCTGCAAATGGAAAAAATATTGCAATTTTTCCCGGTGTTGAAATTACTTGTGATACATCTAAAATTCATCTTCTTATTTTATTTGATGTAACAAGAACAACAAATGATATAAACGACTTCCTAATTAAATGTGATATTAAAAGAGATGATTTTGGAGAACAAGAAACACATACCTCAATAAATATTTTTGATGTTGCAGAAATAGCAAACAAGTCGGGCGCATTAATAATTCCTGCTCATATAGACGAATACAACGGCTTAGGGTCTGTAAGTGTTGCAAACCTCGAAAAATTTTATGCACTTGATTATATCAACTCAGTTCAAGTTGTACACAAAGAGTTTCTAAATTCCGAATTAGTTACTAATGGTAATTCAGAGTTAAAAATTTTGCTGAACGAATATTACAATAAACCCAAAATTGCCATTGATGACGCTACAATAAAAGAATGGTTTACTCCAGTAAAATATGCCTTAGCTTCAAATCTTGCTATACTTACTTTTTCTGATAATCCCTATGAACCCAAAAACTCACAACACGGTTTATTGGGAATAGGCTCTCATTTCACTTGGATTAAAATGGATAAAGTCCCATCTCTTGAAGGACTCAGACAGGCATTTTTATTACCGCAATTCAGGGTTAAAAATGAGTTTGATTGTCCAAGTGTTCCTTATTTAACACCTGAACTTTGGATTAAATCAATCATTATTTCTAATTCGATAATTACAGATGACGTAATACCTTTGAAGATTGAATTTAGCCCTCAGCTAAATACTTTAATTGGTGGTAGAGGTAGTGGAAAATCAAGTGTTCTTAGATTTATTAGAGGTGTTTTTAATAGAACCGCAGATTTAGAAGGTTTAAATGAAATACTTAAAGACCATAACGAATTTTATCAACGTGAAAATGGACGCCCGAAAAAAGGTGTCTTGAATGAAAATACAATAATAGAAATTGAATTTATTAGGAATGATACGATACACAAGTTTATCGCATCAAACATTATAAATTCAACTAATCAAAAAATAAAAATTGAAAAGTATAATTTAGATACGAGTACTTGGGATGAAATAACAGATGAAGGTTATATTGATTTTTTTGAATTTGAGCATTACTCGCAAAAACAGATTTATGAAATTGCACAAGAACCTAACGCATTAAGAGAGCGCATTGATAAAGCTATTGAAGGAATTGATAAGTTAAAATCAGACCGTGACCATATAAAAAAATTGTTTTTAGAGAAATCAGCAGCTATTAGAACTGCTGACCAATTAATAGCAGGTAAAGAGAAAATTGAAACAAGAATAAAAGACCTTGATACCAGTATTAAAAAATTGCAACAAAGTGGCATTGCTGATTTGTTAACAACCAAAGAAAAATTTACTTCGCAAGAAGTTGTAATGAATGATTTTGTTAATGAGATTAATGAAAGGGAAGTAAATATTGATTCGGTACTGCAATCATTGGATATTGCTGACATTGACTATTCTTCATTTGATAAAAAATATTTAACACTGTTACCCCAAATTTCAAAAAGTGTAATTGATGGTTTTGCATTAATAAAAGCGGAACTAAATAAACAAAAGGTGTTAGCTAACAAATTAAAAGTTGATTTTGAAGCCTCCATTAAAACTTCATTATGGAAAACGGATTTTGATAAAAACCTTGCAGATTTTAATGCTAAGAAACTTGAATTAGCAGCAGAAGGTATTGATGATATTGCCAACTTTGAAAAATTATCACTTGAGAAAGCGGAATTAGAATTACAATTAGAAAACATAAATGCAAAAACAGAAGTTCGTTTGACAGACAGCGCAGAGAGATTAAAATTACAAGGAGATTATTTAGACAGTTGCAAACAAATCACAATACAAAGGCGAGAATTTGTAACAAATACATTACAAGATGATAAGGTAAAAATTAATATCAAGCCCTTAAGAAACAGAACCGATTACATACAAAAAATCCGGTTAGTTCTTCAAAAGGAAACAGGCTTTGAAAAAGATTTAGACCCACTCGCTGATATTTGCTTCAATGGGAATGTAGAAAATACTATTAAAACAGTCAGACAAATATTTTTAGACATTAGAAGCGGTTCTGATGTTGAGGAAGTGAGTGGCTATTTCAAAAACCTCGTAACGAGAATTTCAGATGCGCAAATAGATGAGCTTGAATTACTATTACCTGAGGATGAAATTGAAGTTCAATACAAGCCAACCCTAAAATCAGCTTTCAAATCGCTATCAACTGCATCAGCAGGGCAGAAAACAACAGCAATCTTAACATTCATACTTTCACACGGTAAAGCTCCATTAATACTTGACCAACCAGAAGATGATTTGGATAACAGGCTTGTTTATGAATTGATAGTTGATAGATTAAAACAAGCAAAAGACCAAAGACAGATTATAGTTGTTACTCATAATGCGAACATTCCTGTAAATGGTGATGCTGAGTATATTATATCAATGAACTCAGAAAGTAAGTCTTTGATGGTATTGTGTTCGGGAACGGTGGAACAGCCATTAATTAAAAAGGAAATATGTGATGTAATGGAAGGGACAGAACAAGCTTTTGAAATGAGGTCTAAGCGTTATAAAGAGATTAAATAATTATTTCACATTATAGTTATTTTATTAAAATGTTGCAATTTTTTGCTAATTGTTATTTGATTATAATTGTTTTATACAAACTGTACTTCTTGGAAATGAAATTTTAAAAGTCGTTGCATTTTTGCTTTCAAGTAAAGCAAATAATGAGCGAACGGTTAAAATATTACCTTCAAAAATCAACACAAAATCTGATTCCCAATCAGTTAGTAGTTGATAATATTTTTGCTTTATTATTCCATAACTAGTTGATTATCATTATACTTATATTATGCTCGGTAGGTATAAACGAAACATTAAAATCGTCCTTTTTTCAGGTTAATAGTTCAATTTCAGCGGTCATTTAAAATGAATGGGACTGCTGAAAATAGAAAACTATCATTGAATGAGTGTAAAAGACTACTCATCAAAAATGGTTTACAGCATACTGATGAAGAAATTATTTTAATAAGAAACTGGTTTTATCATTTAGCGGAAATTGCAATTGATGCAATTGATAAAAATGCAAAACCGATTTCAACCGACATCGAAATAACAGAAACAAAAAACAAAGGAAAACCCTAAAATGCAATACTATGAAAAGGAGAGCTATCATTTACACCCGTGTATCAACTGATGAACAAAACAACGGATACAGTCCATCAGACCAAAAAGATAAACTCCACAAGTATTGCGAAAACAACAACATTTAAATAGTCGGTTTTTATCACGATGATGAAAGTGGCAAAACATTCAATCGCCCTGAATGGATTAACATAATGCAATTCATTAAAAAGAATAGCGGTTATGTTGATAATATCCTATTCTTAAAGTGGGATAGGTTTTCTCGTAATGTAGCAGAAGCATACATTACCATTCGTGATTTAAAAAAAATGGGAGTAGAACCCCAATCTATTGAGCAACCATTAGATTTTGAAATTCCCGAAAGTAAAATTATGTTGGCAATATACCTTGCAGCACCCGAAGTGGATAACGACCGCAGGGCATTAAATGTTTTTCACGGTATGCGTAGAGGCAAAAAAGAGGGGCGTTGGTTAGGCTCTTGTTTAAAAGGCTATATCAATACTCGTGATGAAAATAATCGACCTGTAATAGCACATGAAGGCGGAATTAAAGAAGAGTTAGTTAAAAGCGCTTTTAATGAATTTGCAGGGGGAATGTACAATATTGAGGAACTAAGAAAGAAACTCAATAAGCAAGGCTTAAAATGCGAAAGAAACTCATTTTGGCTATTGTTACGAAACAAAGGGTACATAGGAAAAGTATTTGTACCTGCATTTAAAGATGAGCCTGCATTTTGGGTTGAAGGCTTACACAAACCCCTAATTGATGAGGAAACATTTTATAATGTTCAGGATATTTTGGAGGGTAGAAAAAAGAACCTCCCTAATAAATTCCAAACAGTTAGAGATGAGTTTCCATTAAGAGGTTATTTAACTTGCCCATTATGTAAAAGAACTCTTACCGCATCTGCATCAAAAGGGCGTGCAGGTGGTAAATTTTTCTATTACCATTGTAGTAATGGTTGTAAGGAGTGTAAAAAAGCTATGGTTCTTAATGAGGGCATTGAAACGTATTTATCAAAATACAATGCAGAACCCCAACTCATTACATTATTTGGTACTATTTTAAAGCAAGAGTTAAAGCAAAATAACTCCATTGGCAGAAAAGAAATTGAGGCAATAGCTAAATCAGTTGTTAAGTTAAAATAACGCTTAAAAAACGCAAAAGATATGATGTTAGATGGAGAGTTTTCTGCATCTGAATACAAGGATATGAAAATTGAAATTGAAGCCGAGTTAAACAAATTAAACAGAGAGGAAGTGCAATTTCGTCAAGGGTTAGAAAACTATGATAGTAAAATAGATGACTGCCTTGATTTCTTTATAAACCTTGATAAATACTACACTTCTATGAATACAGAGATAAAACAAAAAAAAATTGGTTCGATGTTCCCCGAAAAATTGATTTTTGAAAATAATGAATATCGACCCACAAAAACCAACGATGCCGTATTGTTATTTTGCGCTATTGATGCCGATTGTGAGGGAAATAAAAAAGGGAAGAAAACTGAAATGTCAGTTTCTTCCCTTAGAGTAGCCCGTAGGGGAGTCGAACCCCTCTTGCCAGAATGAAAATCTGAAGTCCTAACCGATAGACGAACGGGCCATACGTCGTATTAAATCAACAGTGCAAAAGTAGAAAAGGTTTTTAAATATGCAACCCTTTTTAAAAATAAATTAATATGCTTTCGCAAACAATACTTTTTGTTCGCTTGGCGCACCTGTTAATATACATTTCCCTTGTGTTTTAGCACTATCCAAAGGTATGCAACGAATAGTTGCTTTGGTTAAATCCTTAATTTTATCAGCGGTTAAGGTAGTACCGTCCCAGTGTGCTGCTACAAAACCGCCCTTTTCATTAATTAATTGTTCAAACTCCTCCCAAGTATTAGCCTCGCTAGTTAACCGTGTTTGGCGCTCCAGTGCTATATCATACAATGATTGCTGAATTTCGTTCAACAAATTATTTACATACGTAGCAATGCCTTCACGCGCTACCGATTTTTTCTCTTTCGTGTCTCTACGTGCTAATTCTACCGTTCCATTATCAGCATCACGTGGGCCAATAGCTATGCGTACAGGCACGCCTTTAAGTTCGTATTCGGCAAATTTCCAACCTGGTTTGTAGGTGTCTCTGTTGTCAAATTTTACACTAATGCCTTGCGTTTTAAGTTCTTTTACTATTTCGTTGGCTATTGTACTTATTTTGGCAAGTTCCTCATCGTTTTTATATATAGGCACTATCACAACTTGTGTAGGTGCTAATTTTGGAGGAAGTACCAAGCCGTTATCATCGCTGTGGCTCATTATTAACGCACCCATTAACCGTGTGCTTACACCCCAGCTTGTTGCCCATACGTGTTCTAATTTACCCTCTTTATTAGTAAATTTAACATCAAATGCTTTAGCAAAATTTTGTCCCAAAAAGTGCGATGTTCCTGCTTGCAATGCTTTGCCATCTTGCATCAGCGCCTCTATGCAATAGGTTTCTACGGCGCCAGCAAAACGTTCGTTGTGGGTTTTAATTCCTTTAATAACAGGTATCGCCATGTAATCTCGCACAAAATCGGCGTATACATCAAGCATTTTTTCGGTTTCTTCAATAGCTTCTTTTTCGGTGGCGTGCGCCGTGTGTCCCTCCTGCCACAAAAACTCAGTAGTACGCAAAAACAAGCGTGTGCGCATTTCCCAACGCACCACATTTGCCCATTGGTTTATTAGTAATGGTAAATCTCGGTACGATTGTATCCAACCTTTGTACGTGTGCCATATAATAGTTTCGGATGTTGGACGTACAATTAATTCCTCTTCTAACTTAGCTGTTTCATCAACAATAACACCCTTACCGTTAGGGTCATTCTTTAAACGATAGTGGGTTACTACTGCGCATTCCTTAGCAAATCCATCAACGTGGCTTGCCTCTTTACTAAAAAATGATTTTGGTATAAACATAGGAAAGTAAGCATTTACGTGTCCTGTTTCCTTAAATTTATCGTCTAACACACGCTGCATTTTCTCCCATATTGCATAGCCATCGGGTTTTATAACCATGCAGCCTCGTACGGCACTGTTTTCCGCCATTCCAGCTTTAGTTACTATCTCGTTGTACCAGGCACTATAATCTTTTTCTCGGGTTGCTGTAAAGTTGCTCATAAATAGGTAATGTTAGTTTGGTATAGTTGTTGTATTTTGGGTGAAATACATTTAATATATGTACTTTATTTTCAAAAGTAACAATATTTAATACAGCCCAAAAATTAAACCCAATTTAAACCTCTAACTATAAAAAATATATTGTCATGAAAACATATACCAAATTAGCTGTAATAGCAGTGGTTATTGCCAGTACAACAGCTCAAGCACAAGAAAACGACGATATTTATTATAATCCACAACGCGATGGTAATAAAATAACTACTGCCCCTCCTACTACTACTACTCCACAGCAAAACAATGCAGGTAATATTTATACTCCACAAAATGGTTCTACTAACGTTACTGGCAATGGCTCTGTGGCCGATGATTACACACGTTCACCAAACAGTAACCAACAAACTAATATTTACACTAACAATAGTAGGTTTGATAAAGACGACTACTACGATTATGCTTACAGCACTCGCATTAAGCGCTTTCATCGCCCTATAGTTACTTACAGTTATTACGACCCGTTTTATACTAATGCCTATTGGTATAATAATAATTATAATAATTATGGTACAAGTGTATATTTAGGTTATAACTTTTGGGGACCAAGCATGTACAATCCGTATGCGTGGAGCTGGGGGTACAACAGTCCAAGTTATTACGGTTATGGTAACTGTTGGGGAAATAATAATTTCTACAATAATCCGTGGGGATATAACAACCACTGGGGTTACAACAACTATAATGGATATAATGGTTGGGGTTATGGTAATAACGCATGCTACTACGGATACGGTAATTATGGGTGCAATAACTATTATGGTTACAATAACGGATTTAATAATGGTTACAACCAAGGGTATTATTCAGGTTTAAATAACAACAATAATTACAACAATTATCAGCCTCATTATTTTAATAGTTATGATAACTCAAGTTACGGCAACACTACTACTGGCGGGGGCCCAAGAGGAGGAGTATCGCAAGGTGGCGGAAAAATAGCCAATGCGCCACATAGCTTTCAGCAATCTATGTATGATGGAATTAGAGCCGAAAAAATTACCACTACCACAGACGTAAACCCTAGAGGTGGTATAAATAATGGCACTATGGAACAGGCACCACGCACCAACACTAGCGATATACAAAGTACACCACGCCCACGTAACGGAGTGCAAGACCCCGTTTATAATAACAATGGTGCGCCTCGTGGCGGAATTAACAATAATGCTACAGAACAAGCACCACGTAACAATGGTACTGATGGGCAAAGTATTCCACGCCCACGTGGGCAACAACAAGAACAAGCACAACCTCGTTATGAGCAGCCACGCCAAGTAGAACAACCTCAAGCACAACCACGTGGACA
>JACMRI010000147.1 GCA_014376525.1 Bacteroidia bacterium
GCTCAATGAAACTATATTACGTTATGATATTTTAAAGCAAATAAGTGCCAAAGTATTAAGTAATAATGGGGTTAGTACTACCAAAACCAAAGACCACGTACTGAGCAACAAAATAGACGATGCGCTATTGCACAAAATCTTTGGTCCATTAGCATTAATTGTAGTATTGCTCCTAGTTTTTGAAGCCGTGTTTACCCTTGCCGAATACCCCAAAGAATATATTGAGGCATTTTTTACTTACGGTACACAACTTGGGCACGCATATTTACCACCTAATTTTTTGTCGGACTTATTAATAAACGGAATATGGGCGGGCATAGCAGGCGTGGTAATATTTGTACCGCAAATAGCCTTATTATTTTTGTTTATAGCCCTGTTGGAAGATTCGGGCTACATGGCACGTATGAGTTTTATAACCGACCGTTTTATGCGTAGTGTAGGGCTAAATGGGCGTTCCACTATACCACTCATTAGTGCATTTGCGTGTGCAGTACCTGCTATTATGGGCGCACGTACCATAAGCAATACCAAGGAGCGTTTAATAACTATGCTAGTATTACCGCTTATGAGTTGCTCAGCGCGCTTGCCAGTATTTGCAATACTTATAGCCGTAGCGGTGCCTGCAGTAAAAATTTTTGGTGTATTTTCTTTGCAATCGTTAGTGCTGTTGGGCTTGTATTTAATGGGTTTTCTATCTGCAATAGTAGTGGCGCTTATTTTCAAATATATTTTAAAAAGCAAAGAAAACAGTTATTTTATTATAGAATTGCCCAACTATCGTTTGCCTAATTTTAAAACCGTGGCACGCACTATTTATGATAGATGTAAAGTGTTTTTGGTTGATGCAGGTAAAGTTATAGTAGTAATATCGGTAATTTTGTGGCTATTAAGTAATTTTGGTCCAAACAACGTAATGGAAAATTTAACCACTTCCTACAACGCCCAACTAACAGCACACCCAGCGCAAGCAGATAGTATTACGGCAAATTTCAACGCTCAAAAAATTGCACACTCTTACGCAGGCATTATAGGCAAAGCCATAGAACCTGCAATAAAACCATTGGGCTTTGATTGGAAAATAGGTATAGCACTACTTACTTCTTTTGCTGCACGTGAGGTATTTGTAGGTACTATGAGTACTATTTACAGCATAACCAATACGGACGATACTGCCACACTTACCCAACAAATGCGCAATGCCAAGTGGGATAGTACCAACGCACCTATTTATACATTAGCTACAGCCGTATCATTACTATTATTTTACTTATTTGCCATGCAATGTATGAGTACCCTTGCCGCCATGAAACGTGAAACTGGCACATGGAAATGGCCCATAATACAGTTTGTATATATGTTTGCAATGGCATATGTAGCCTCGTTTATAGCGTACCAATTGTTAAGTTAATTATTGATTAATGACCCCTGACCAACGCCTACAATACGCCCAAGTAATAAGTAAATATGTACCCGAAACTACTATACACAAAGTAGTAGATTGGGTAGAACACTATCGTTTTAAACTAAAAATAACACGTGCACGTAGTACCAAGTTGGGCGATTTTATGAATAGTACAGGCAATAGTTTACATCAAATAACGGTAAACCACGACCTTAATCCGTACAGTTTTTTTATAACATTGGTGCACGAAGTGGCGCATTTGGCCACTTATAATCAGTATAAGCATACCGTAAAACCTCACGGCGACGAATGGAAGTTTTCGTTTAAAATATTGATGCAACCATTTCTTACTACAGATGTATTTCCTACTGATGTACTTACTGAGTTGCGCCGTATGTTGGCTAACCCAACTGCAAGCTGCACTGATGTAGCATTGCAACGTGTACTACGTAATTACAACGCTGATGCACATAGTTTGGAATTTACTTTAATAGAAAATTTATTTGAAGGGCAACAATTTGAATTTAAAGAGCAACGTTTTTTAATAAAAGAAATAAGGCGCAAACGCTATTTATGCCTATCGCTAGATACTCAAAAAGAATACTCATTTAGCCCATTGGCAGAGGTACGTATGTGTTAGCGTTTAGATAAATTTTAACTATCGTTTTTTATCTATTATTTTTTTAACATCGCTGTATATTGTACCAAAGAAAAACGCTATACCAAACGAATACGTAGGCGATGTAAAGTTTTGGGGAATGATTGTTTTATCTTTAGTAACTATACGGTAGCCTACATCTACACCTAAGCCCACGTAGCGTGTGGGTTTCCAAGTGCAGCTCATAGTTGGCTCGTAAAAAAAAGCCGTTGTTTGTGTTATTTTTTTTCCTTGTTGTTGCATATAAATACTACCGATACCTATTTGTAATGGAATAGATATTTCCCAACGTTTAGTATCATAAAAAGTATATTCGGCAAAAGCAGCTACATAATGTAGCTTAAGCTCATTCAGCATTTGTGCTTTATTGTAACTCTTAATACCTATAGGCATCCAATTATAACTTAATCCAAATATAAATTGCGATTTAAAATTTAAACCCAGTTTTACTCCATTTACAGGAGCTTTTTGATTTTGTATAAACGAATTACGATTATTTAATGCGGCGTAAGCACGTGGTTTCTGACTTAGCGCATTCATTATACTATCGGTAAATTGGGCTTGTGTGGTGGTAATTGTACAAAATAAAATTACCACGCTACACACCGTGTTTAAAATACATTTCATAGTTGTAGCGTGGTAAATAGTTATGTTATATTTATATAAGATTAAATTTTTACTTTACCTTTCAAAATATCTAAAAACATTATAAAGTCGGAAGCCAAACTATAAAAAGGATATTTGAATGTTGCAGGTTTATTTTTTTCGAAAAAGAAATGACCTGCCCAAGCAAAACCATAACCTGCCAAAGGCATACACCACAGTAAAGTGTAATTGCCTATAAACAATGCGTACAGCAATATCCCTATAACCAAGCCTGTGCCTACAAAGTGCAAGCGACGGCTAGTGATGTTAGCATGTTCAGTTAAATAATATACATAAAAATCTTTTAGTGTGGTATACTCTTTTGGTATGTGTCGGGTTTCCATTGGTTTGTAATTTGCTTTTGTATAAGTAAGATACTTATTAACTTAGTTTGTATGAAGTTTAATTATTGATACATTTTTGTTAAAGTACTATATTTTTTACAGATAAAATTGAAGAGTTTAATAAATAAATTTAGTAACTTTTATAAATGTACTAGTAGGTAATCATTTAGGCTGCAGCAAACCTGGTGGCTTTATAAAGTTTACTAGCGTCATTTATTGTATTCATTAGTTTACAATAAAGATAGTTTTTCAACAAACAACTTTTGTACAAGTAATTGACTTCACAAGCTTCGAGTCTTTCAGTAGAGTGATTATATAAGACCACGCTTAACTGAGGAATTAATTATTGTGTAGTAATTTATTTGGATTAATAATAGGGAGTATAAAGTTTTGAAATGCTGTACTTTGTAACCTAGTTAAAAGAATTCCTCTAACTGTAGAATAGGTTATTGACGATAAAGCACTACCTAATGATGCGGTTAAATCAACCACATTTTTTTTATTAACAGTAGCCAATTCTTCCAAATTAGCAACTTTATAAATAAACACAAAATGAAAACTACCTTCAGCTTCATGTTCGTTAGCGCCTTTACTATCTGTTTTGAGTTGGATTGTAAACTCTGCTCTAATTAACTTCTCTTCAATGTTAAAGCCTAATTGTAAGCTATTTTCAATTGTTTGATCAGTTCCTTTTTCTATTATAAACTCTTCTGGGGTATCTATTTGCCCTTTGATAATTTTAACCTCCAGTAGTTCAATTTTTTCGGGATCAAATTTGGTATTATCCAACATTGCTTAGTTCGTAAATAGTTGAGTTATAGTTCCATTTTTTGGGTGTTTTAATATTGTCAGTATTTCCCAAATTCGCGTAGGCTGTTAAAATATAGGTTGTTTTTGTATAAGAAGTATTGAACTCTGTTGCAACTTTTCTCACAGGTACATCAAGTAGTATTTCGTCTAACTCTGCTTCAAGTTTTGCAATGGAACGCAAAGTAAAGTTATGCTCTCCATTTAACCACTTATGAATTTCAGATGGCTTCTTGTCTAATTTATCAGCAAGCGTTTTTTGAGAATATCCTTTCTCTTTTAGCAGTTCGTTTATTCTTAGTACCAAGCTTGTATATTTATCCACGAAAATCGCAACGTCTTTTGGCGTTTGGTTTATTACTTCTTGTAAGATTTTACTTTTCATTTTATTTATTTTTATAAATATATTTCGTCTTGGTTATCAAAGGTTACAAATTCTCTTTTATTGGGAGTAATGTAAATTTGTTTCAATTTTAAAGCCTCTAAAATAGCTAACGAAAAACTATTTGCTTCTTGAAAAACCATACTTGTTTTGCCATTTTGCGCAGTACTACTAGTTTTTTCGGCACCATTAAATAATACTACTAAATTTTTTGATATTCGTAAACAATACAATCGTAACGGAAAATTCCTATAATTTATATATATCTCATCAATTTTGTGCTTTCCGGTAGGAGGCAAAGCGTTTGCATTATTTTCAAACCTGAAAAATTCCTCTAAAGCACCATGTTTATTTCCAATTTGGTTTGTTATAAAAATGAACAACTCTTGTAACGACCGTTTAAATTTTACGTTGTCCTTGTATTTATTTAAAAACTTATCAGTTTCACTAAATTCTGCATCTTCTTTCCTAACAGTATAAAAAGTACAATAAAGACCCTCATCATCATATTTCTCTATTGCAAACATATTAATTAATTTTGATTTAGCGCTACTAAAATTTACTTATAAGTGAATTTTAATACAATTACTTAAACAAAGTCCCTAATATTTCTGCTGTTTGTTTATCGTGTGTTTTATAAAAACCTGTAGCAGGGCTTGCGCTTTCGGGGCGTCCAACGTAGTTAAGTTTTACGCTACACTTGCGTGATACAAATACGTATGCGCCCATATTTTCTGGTTCTTCTTGCGCCCATATATAGTTGGTGGCTTTGCTGTATTTTTTTATTAACACATTTATTTGTTCCGTAGGTAATGGATATAATTGCTCCAAACGCACTATAGCAGTAGTGGTGTCGGCTTTAGCAGTGCGGGTTTCGTCCAAGTCGTAGTATACTTTACCGGTACAAAATACTATGCGTGTTACTTTATTGGCATCAGCGTTAGCATCGTCTATTACCTCCACAAAGCCTTTGGTTGTAAAGTCTTCTATACTGCTTACACAAGTTGGGTAACGTAATAGTTTTTTAGGAGTAAAACATATTAACGGCTTACGAAACTCACGTTTTATTTGGCGGCGCAACACATGAAACTGTTGTGCAGGCGTAGTAGTGTTTACTATTTGCATATTTTTTTCGGCACACATTTGTAAGAAACGTTCCATACGTGCGCTCGAGTGCTCAGGTCCCTGTCCTTCATACCCATGAGGTAACAACATTACTAAGCCATTCATACGGCGCCATTTGGCTTCGCCACTAGCTATAAATTGGTCTATAACTATTTGTGCTCCGTTAAAAAAGTCGCCAAACTGTGCTTCCCATATCGTAAGCATATTAGGCGATGCAAAGGCATAACCGTATTCAAACCCAAGTACAGCATACTCGCTAAGGTGCGAGTTAAAAATACGCAAGTCGCCTTTGTTTTCTTTTACGTTATTAAGTGGGGTGTATTCTTCTTCGCTGTCCTCTACTTTTACTACGGCGTGGCGGTGGCTAAATGTGCCACGCTCCACGTCTTGCCCTGTAAAACGTACACTGTGCCCTTCGGTTATTAATGATGCGTACGCCATTAATTCGCCCATGGCCCAATCGTAGCTGTTATTGGCAATCATGTTTTTGCGGTCGTTAAATAGTTTTTCTATTTTATTAAAAAACTTTTTATCAGTAGGTAATGCAGCTATTTGGTTGGCTATGCTTAGGAAATCAGTTTTGGTGATAGCAGTTTTGGGCGATTGTAAAAAATCTTTGTCTTCCGCCATACGCAAGCCTTTCCACACACCATCAAGAAACGAAGTTATTTTTGCTTTTTCGGTTTGCTTGGCTTCGTCCAATTTTTCTTGCAGCATATCCTTAAAATCGGTTTCAATTTTTTTGGCTTCCTCCGCAGTTAACGAACCGTTGGCTACTAATTGGTTTACATATATTTCGCGCGGATTAGCGTGTGCAGCTATGGCTTTGTATAATACAGGTTGTGTAAAGCGTGGCTCATCGCCCTCGTTGTGTCCGTATTTTCGGTAGCATAGTATGTCTACAAATACATCTCGTTGATATTTTTGGCGGTATTCCATAGCCAACTTACAGGTGTAGGCTACTGCTTCGGCATCATCGCCATTTACGTGGAATACAGGTGCTAATACTACTTTGGCAATGTCGGTACAATAGGTACTCGAGCGTCCATCGGTATAATTTGTTGTAAATCCAACTTGATTATTTATTACCAAATGCACTGTACCACCCGTTTTGTAGCCATCGAGCATACTCATTTGCAATACTTCGTATATGATACCTTGCCCTGCTACTGCAGCATCTCCATGTATAATTATAGGGCACACTTTACTGTAATCTCCAGCGTATTTATTATCGCCTTTGGCACGTATAATACCCGCTGCTACTGGGTTTACAGCCTCAAGATGCGACGGATTAGGCGTTAATGATATGTGTATGTCGTGTCCTTTATTTGTTTTTTGATCACTCGAAAAACCCATGTGATACTTTACATCTCCGTTAAATAATGAGTCTTCGCTAGGGCGACCTTCAAACTCAGTAAAAATATCTTTGTAGGTTTTATTCAGAATATTCGCCAATACGTTTAATCGCCCACGGTGCGCCATTCCTATTACAAAATCTTTTACCCCAAGGTCGGCAGCAGTTTCTATTACTACGTCAAGTGCTGGTATTAAGGCCTCGCCACCCTCCAGTGAAAAACGTTTTTGTCCTACAAATTTAGTATGCAAAAAGTTTTCGAACACTACGGCTTGTGTAAGTTTATGTAGTATTTCTTTTTTTTCTTCAATAGCAAAACGAGGTGTGTTTTGCGCACTTTCCATTTTGGTTTGTAGGAATTCAATAATATCAGGACGACGTATATACTGGTATTCCACACCAATTGATGCGCAATATGTAGTTTTTAAATGAGCTATAATAACTGATAATTTGCTTGCACCAATACCAATTAAACTTCCTGCCTGAAACACTACGTCCATATCTGCATTGGCTAAACCAAAGTTTTCAATATCTAACGTAGGCGTATACGTACGGCGCTCGCGCACAGGGTTGGTGTGTGTAAATAAATGCCCAGTTTTGCGGTAGCCGTTTATAAGGTTGATAACATTAAATTCTTTACCCAACACTAATGATCCTGACGGTGCGTCGTAGTTTGCTTGTGCAAATTCAAAGCCTTTAAAAAAATCTTGCCAAGATGCTTCTACTAAAGTACTGTCTTGCTTGTATTGTGTGTATAAACCGTCAATGGCGTTAATTTCTGAGTTGCCTACTACTGCGTGTTTGTCCATAGTTATTGGGGTGTAAATGTGTAAAGTTTATTTTGTGCTAAAGTAATAATTTAGGTGCAAATAATAGTAAATTATATTTGATAAATTTAGCTGTATTCAGAGATGTTTGTGTATCAATATCTTAAATTTAAACAATTAAAAAAAGCGCCATAACAATTAGTTATAACGCTTCTTTAATAATTTTTGCAGTAATTAAAACTATGCTTCTGCAGTAGTTTTTTTTGCGTAATTTTTCTTTTCAATAATACGAGCTTTTTTACCTGTTAAGCCACGTAAATAGAATATACGTGCACGACGTACAATACCTTTTTTGTTTACTTCTATTTTATCAATGTTTGGTGAACAAACTGGTATAATACGTTCAACACCAATTCCATTAGACATTTTTCTAATTGTAAAAGTTTCGCCTATACCCGCACCTCTGCGTTGTATAATAACACCTGTAAATAACTGAATACGCTCTTTAGCACCTTCTATAATTTTGTAATGTACAGTTATTGTATCACCAGCTTTAAAATCTGCTTTGTTTTTTGTTAAGCCAAATTGCTCATTAACAAATTTTATCAATTCCATTTTAGTATGTTTTTTGTTTTTTATTTATATTATGCAATAGTACAGTTTTATTTAGTTTACTCAAAACTATTTTTCAATTATTTAACTAAATAATTACTGTTTTTGTGTTAATAACTTATTTACTGTTTTTTTAATTGTTTAAACCCATAATTTTTGTTCCATACAAGTAGTTACGTATTTGCGTAAGCTTATATTTTGTATGTGGTCTATTACTTCGCTAGCAAATGCGTGCATCATTATTCGTTTAGCACTTTCTTTACCTATACCTCTTGCTTGCAAATAAAATATAGCTTCATCGTCTATTTGCCCAGTAGTGGTTCCGTGCGAACATTTTACATCATCTGCATATATTTCTAATTGTGGTTTGGTGTTTATAGTTGCGTCTGCACTTAATAGTATATTTTTGGACGATTGGTAAGCGTTAGTTTTTTGAGCGTCTTTGCGAACAAAAATTTTACCATTAAAAACACCTGTGCTTTTATCCATTAAAATCCCTTTGTATAATTCGTTGCTATTGCAATGTGGCATAGCATGGTCTACTGTGGTGTGGTTATCTATAAGTTGTGAACCGCTTGGCATAAACAAACCGTTTAAGTGTGTAGTGCAGTTATTATTGTTTAGTGATACATGTAAATTATTGCGGGTATAATTTCCGCCCAAAGTTATTACATTACTTGTAAAAGTACTTGTGCGTTCTTGGCTCACACAGGTAGCGTTTATGGTATTAAGTAGTTCATTATCGTTTTGTAAATGTTCATGTTTAACCTCTGTGTTTTCGCCCACTATAATTTCGGTTACACTATTACGTATGGCTTTAGCATTAAGATTATGAGATACGTTGTGTTCTATAATATGACATAAAGCATTACCCTCAACCACTATTAAATTACGTGCATTAATAAGTTGTGGCGCATTGCCAGTAGTAATATTAAGTATATAAATAGGTTGAGTAATGTGTTCGTAGGCTTTAACTAACACAAACACACCACTTGTAAATGCGGCAGTATTAAGGGCGGCCAAGGCATCGGTGGTGTTGGGCGATAAACTGTTAAAATGTTTTTGTAACACATCAGCGTGATTTACAAATGCCTCTTTAAAATTACATATAATTAATTTTTCTTTACTACTTTGGGTCGTAAGAGCCTCGTTGTAATAGCCGTTTACGGTAACTACTACGTGCGCATCGGTTTTGCCAAATAGTACGTTTGGTATGTCCGATAGGAGGGGAGTACTTGCTTGGGCAATAGTCATATCCCCTTTAAATAAAGGTTCTACTGGACTGTATTTATACTCTTCGTTTCGGCGAGTAGGGATACCTAAGGTTGTAAAATTATCAAAAGCTAATGCACGCAACTCACTTACCCAATTTATTTGACTAATAGCCAATTGAGGTTTTATGAGTTGTGCAATAGTAGTAGTGGTGGTAGTTTTTTCTAGTGTTTTCAAAAGCATCAAATGGTTAAGTTTAAAGGATTAAAATTAAATATAACTTATATGCTTAAGCATACATTGCGTCTGCTTCTTTTTTTATGTGGTCGTACCCTTTTTCCTCTAATTCTAAAGCCAATTCTTTACCGCCACTTTTTACAATAC
>JACMRI010000148.1 GCA_014376525.1 Bacteroidia bacterium
GAGTTAATGGAAATACTTTGATAAATGATATGCTTAAAAATTACCCACCATTTCAATTGGTTTTACCCATTCGTCAAATTGTTCGTTAGTTACTAACCCTAATTTTACTGCGGCTTCTTTAAGTGTAGTATTTTCTTTGTGTGCTGTCTTGGCTATTTTAGCAGCAGCATCGTAACCTATATATCGGTTAAGTGCAGTTACAAGCATTAGCGAGTTGTCTAAGTGACGCTTTATTATAACTTCGTTGGCAGTAATTCCTGCTGCACAATTTACAGTAAAACTTACACAAGCATCACCTAACAGGCGTGCTGATTGTAGCACATTAGCAGCTATTAATGGTTTAAATACATTTAGTTCAAAGTGTCCGTTGCTACCGCCAATACTCACGGCTACATCGTTGCCCATAACCTGTGCGCATACCATAGTAAGGGCTTCGGGTTGTGTAGGATTAACTTTACCTGGCATAATAGACGAACCTGGTTCGTTATCGGGTATAACTATTTCGCCTATACCGCTGCGTGGGCCTGAACTTAGCATACGCACATCGTTGCCTATTTTCATGAGTGATACTGCAGCACGTTTTAATGCGCCTGATAATTCTACCATTGCATCGTGCGCAGCAAGTGCTTCAAACTTATTAGGAGCAGTTACAAATGGTAAACCAGTAAGCGTGGCTATGTGCTTAGCTACCAGTACATCGTAGCCCTTTGGTGCATTAAGTCCTGTACCTACTGCTGTACCGCCCAATGCAAGTTCGCTTACCATTACCAATGCGTTATCAATAGCACGCATGCTGTTAGTTAATTGTTGTGCAAAGCCACCAAACACTTGCCCTAAGGTAAGTGGTGTAGCGTCCATAAAGTGTGTACGCCCTGTTTTTACTATGTGTTTAAATTCTTCGGCTTTAGCTAGTAATGTATTACGTAATAAAGTAATACCTGGTAAGGTTACCTCTGCTGTTTGTTTGTACGCTGCAATGTGCATAGCCGTAGGAAATGTGTCGTTGCTACTTTGCGATTTATTTACATCATCATTAGGGTGTAATATTTTTTTATCATCAGCTAAATTACCACCGTTAATAACGTGCGCACGGTTAGCTATTACTTCGTTGCAGTTCATATTACTTTGTGTACCCGAACCTGTTTGCCATATTACTAATGGAAATTCACTATCTAAAACACCTGTAAGTATCTCATCGCAAGTGGTTGCTATTAAGTCTTTTTTATCGGCAGATAATACGCCTAACTCACAATTGGTAATGGCTGCAGCTTTTTTTAAATACGCAAATGCGTGTATAATTTCTATAGGCATACTTGCTTCTATACCTATTTTAAAATTGTTGCGACTACGCTCTGTTTGTGCCCCCCAATATTTATCAGCAGGTACTTTTACCTCGCCCATTGTATCATGTTCTACACGATAGTTTTGTGTTAGTGTTGTCATTTTTTAGTTGTATAAATTTATATTGAATAAAAGTATTGTGTTAAGCTAATGTAAATGCCGAATACCCAATAGAAAACAGCAATGCTACTAGTAAGAAAAATCCGTATGTAAATGTTAAGAAGCTAAATTTAAAAAATGTTTTAATTTTGGTTTGTTTATACACATTAAGCATTGCTACATATAAATATACCAATGGTAGCAACAGTTGTAATACGCTTACCCATGGTGAAAATGTACTTATAGGATATAATATACAGAACAATAAAAACAAGAAGCAATGAAAGTGTATAGTAAATATAGCGTGGTTAATAAAATAAATATTCCTGCGCACAAATACTATTTTGAGTAATAAACCAAACAAGGGTAATAGTATAAAAAACACTTTAGGTATAGTACTTAGTGTGTTTTTATAAATATTTTCATTTGCTTTATCATCTCCTTGTGTGCGACGTGCTAAATTATAATTTATCATCATTCGAGAAATTTGAAGTTCTATAATTCCATCTTTTTCATTACTAGGCAATGCGCTTTGTAGTGAGTCGTAGCCAGCTATAGTTGCATTGTCTTTTATGTATGGATTAATCGGTGATAGATTTAAATTAACCCACTTTACTTTATACTTTAAATCATCAGAAGAATTTACAGGCGCATGCGTTGTTAATTTACTACTATGTTTTTCATTACTAGTACCAATTTTATGTACAATACCAATAATAAAAAAGCATAAAAAACTTAAAAACACATACATACGTATAGGCTCTAAATACCGCTGACGACGACCTCCTAAAAACTCTTTAGTTAAAAACCCTGGCTTAAATAATAAGGGAATTATA
>JACMRI010000149.1 GCA_014376525.1 Bacteroidia bacterium
ATAAAGCAATCGGTTTGGTTAGATTACTTTAATGATTCTTTAAATAAATCATTGGAACTACCAAGTACAGGTAAAACCATTATGGTAGAGTACTCATCGCCCAATACCAACAAACCATTGCATCTTGGGCATGTGCGCAACAACCTATTGGGCGTAAGTGTAAGCAACTTACTTGTGGCTGCAGGCAACAAAGTAGTTAAGGTAAATATTATAAACGATAGAGGGGTGCATATATGCAAAAGCATGCTTGCCTACCAACTGTACGGTAATAATGAAACGCCCGAAAGCGCTGGTATAAAAGGCGACCACCTTGTGGGTAAATATTATGTAGAGTTTGATAAACGCTATAAGGCAGAGTTAGCAGAGCTTAAAACGGCAGGTGTAACCGATGAGGATGCACCAAAACAAAGCAAACTAATGCAACAAGTAAGCGATATGCTGCGTAAGTGGGAGGCAAATGATGCAGAAGTAAAACAACTATGGCAAACCATGAACACATGGGTGTATGCAGGCTTTGATGTTACATATAAAAATTTAGGGGTGTCATTTGATAAAATATATTACGAATCTAACACCTATTTGTTGGGTAAAGAAATAGTAGAAGAAGGTTTGGCTAAAAAAATATTCTACACCAAACCTGACGGTTCTACATGGATAGATTTAACTGCCGATAAGCTAGATGAAAAAGTAGTATTACGTGCCGATGGAACAAGTGTGTACATAACGCAAGACTTAGGTACTGCCGTAGCTCGTGCCAAAGAATTTGCTATTGATGGTATGATATATACAGTAGGCAACGAGCAAGATTATCATTTTAAAGTACTATTTAAAACCTTGGAAAAACTAGGGTATACGTGGGCAACAAATATGTACCACCTTAGTTATGGTATGGTAGAATTGCCCGAAGGTAAAATGAAGAGCCGTGAGGGAACTGTAGTTGATGCTGATGATTTAATACAAGAAATGTACAATGCAGCCAAACAAACTACCGAAGAATTAGGCAAAGTAGATGGCTTTAGTGCCGATGAGTTGCACACATTATATCATCAAATAAGTATGGGAGCGCTCAAGTATTTTATATTGCGTGTTGATCCTAAAAAGAAAATGTTGTTTAATCCTGCCGAAAGTATTGATTTTAATGGCAATACAGGTCCATTTATACAATACACACACGCTCGTATCCAATCTATATTACGCAAGGTAGAATATACAGATACTTGTACATTACCATACACTGTACATAACTTGCACGAACGTGAGATAGCAGTTATTAAACATTTGTATAATTATCCAAGTGTGCTACAAGATGCTGCAAAAACCTATTCGCCGGCATTGGTTGCTAACTTTACGTATGAGTTGGCTAAGTTGTATAATCAGTTTTATAACGAGTGCCAAGTAGTAAAAGAAGAAAACATAGACTTGAAAAATTTTCGTTTAACGCTATCGCACCAAGTAAGTAAAGTTATAGCTAATGGCTTGCATTTGTTGGGTGTAGAAGCACCCTATAGAATGTAATACGGCTATGCAAATAGTTACCGACCAACTTAATAATAGTATACAACTACGCAACGAACCATTGCGCATAGTATCTTTAGTGCCTTCGCAAACAGAACTTATAGTAGCGTTGGGTGCGCAAGCGGAGTTGGTGGGGCGTACCAAATTTTGTATTCATCCTACTACTATTAAAAATGTTACTGTAATTGGGGGTACTAAAAACGTAAATATTAGCAAGGTACACAGCCTAAAACCCAACTTAATAATTGGGAATAAAGAAGAAAATGTATTTGCACAAATTGAAGCATTACAACAGCATTATCCTGTATTTGTAAGCGATGTAAACACCTACAATGATGCTATTGATATGATTGCTAATGTGGGTGTACTTATTAATAAAAATGATGCTGCACAACAACTAATAAACCAACTACACACACTTAGACTATATCCATCAAACACACCAAATAATGCTCATAAACCACGTGTAGCCTACCTTATGTGGCACAATCCTTATATGGCAGTGGGTAATACTACGTTTATAAATGCCATGTTATACGAAGCTGGTTTTGTAAACGTGTTTGAACAAACTCCGCGCTATCCTGTGGTTACAATAGCTAATTTAATAACAGCGCAACCCGATTTTATTTTTTTATCATCAGAGCCATTTCCATTTAAGCAAAAACATATTGATGAATTACAACAACAATTACCAAGCGTAAAAATACTGTTGGTTGATGGAGAGTTGTTTAGTTGGTATGGAAGCAGGCTTACACACTCATTTACCTATTTTAAAAATTTACGCAATGTACTTGGGTTTAACTAAAACACTTCAACACACTTACACCCACACACAGCTATTAACTAGGCTTACTGCACTATGCCAATACACACCTACAGCTTGTATAATGGTAAGTAATAGTACAACAGCTAGTTTCGATTTTATGCTCGCCTATGGTTCTGCAGATAATGTAACAGCTAATACCAATTGTTTAACCACAGTACAACAGTTTTATACTAAACACAACAATTATATATTTGGTCATTTTGGTTATGACATTAAAAATGAAATAGAAAAACTAACATCTGCAAACGCCAATTACCAAGGGTTTAACAATACTCATTTTTTTGTACCTGAGGTATTAATCAAAATTAAAAATGAACATATTACGTTTTTACACAACAATATAACCCAAGTTGATGGGCTTATACAGCAATTATTTAGCACAGATAGTTGTATAAATAATATAGCTACAACTCCATGTAATTTACACAATACCACTACCAAAGAAAACTATATAAGTACTGTGAATGCTATAAAAAACCATATACAACGTGGCGATATTTATATTACTAATTATTGTATAAATTATGTAAGTGAGCACACTATTATTAATCCGTACCAAAAGTTTATTACCCTCAACAACATAAGTAATGCGCCTTTTGCTACATTTTACAAGCACGATACTAAGTATGTATTGTGTGCAAGCCCTGAGCGCTATATACAGCGCACTAATAATAAGCTAACAAGTATGCCTATAAAAGGTACTCGTAAGCGAGGTGCCACACCTACCGAAGATGCTGCAATAGCCGAGGAATTAAGAAATAACGCTAAAGAACAAAACGAAAATGTAATGATTGTAGACTTAGTGCGTAACGACCTTTCGCGAGTAGCAATGCAAGGAACAGTTCGTGTTGATGAATTATTTAAAGTACATACGTTTAATGCGGTGCATCAATTAATATCTACCATATTGTGCGAGGTAGCGCCTACAGAAAGCCTCGAGCGTATTGTTAATGCTACATTTCCAATGGGCTCTATGACAGGCGCCCCCAAAATAAGTGCAATGCAATTAATGGAACATTTTGAAAATTTTAAACGAGGCATATACTCTGGTACAATTGGTTATGTAAAACCCAACGGTAATTTTGATTTTAATGTAGTAATACGTTCAATAATTTATAACGCTGCCACGCAAGTAGTTAGTTTGCCTGTGGGTAGCGCCATTACTAGCAAATGCAACGCCATTGACGAGTATGAGGAATGCTTACTTAAAGCAAAAGTGTTATTAGATATAATGAATTAATGCCCTTAATAATTTCATTCGTTTTTTATGTGTACTTTTGTTTAGCTTAAAATTAAAAACAATAAACAATGGCGCTTACCGAACAAGAACGAAAGGATTATATAAACCCTATTGATATAACCAAAATAGCACAAAACCCAGGCATGTTGCCTTACGCATCATCTATTGGTGCACCAGCTATACGTCCTACCGATATGGGTTTGGTAAAAACCAAAGCGCTTACCGCAATGGAACAACAAACCGAAATGCAGTATAATCAAATACAAAAACAAGTAGAGCTACTCGCTTCACAAGCGCAAAAATTAAAAAAACGTGTGGAAATTTCGTATGAGATATACAAATGCGAAATGACTTACGAACCTATTATTAATCAAATATATTATTTGTACATGCGCCCCAAAGACGATTCTCGTTTTTTATCAATGGTGGCACCCAACGAGTGGGGACGTAGCGGGAACAAAAATGAACTTATAGCAAAAGTAAAAATGCTTGGCGACCATACATGGGACGTATTGGAAACAGAAAACCAAACAGAACTAATAAATATTAGTTAAAATAATAGTTCTATTTTTAAATTTAAAATAGAACACAATTATAAGATGCTAAAAATAGTAACCATAATAGGCGCACGCCCACAAATTATAAAAGCATCGGCAATAAGCCGTGCAATAAAAAAATATTTTGCAACACAAATAACCGAAATAATAGTACATACAGGGCAACACTACGACCCTGCTATGAGCCAAGTTTTTTTTGAAGAACTGTTAATACCACAACCTAACTATAACCTAAATGTAGGTTCGGGAACACATGGAGTACAAACAGCAAAAATGATAGAGGGTATTGAAAAAATATTGATAAAAGAAAAACCTGATTGGATTGTACTTTATGGCGACACCAACTCTACATTAGCAGGAGCCATAGCTGCGTCCAAAATACATGTACCTATTGCGCATATTGAGGCAGGTTTGCGTTCATACAATAAAGCAATGCCCGAAGAAATTAATCGGATAATGTGCGACCACTCATCTACTTTATTGTTTAGCCCCACAAGCACTGGTTATAATAATTTAATGCAAGAAGGCTTTAGTGCTAATGTTACACAAAAAGCCAGTGTTAATGCTCCACATGTGTATCATTGTGGTGATGTAATGTTTGATAATTTATTGCATTTTTCAACAATAGCGAACCGAAATATTACGCTATTACATGATTTGAAACTTAAGCCCAACAGTTATATTTTGGCAACTGTGCATCGTGATAGTAATACGGATGTACCTAAACGCTTACATACCATATTACGTAGTATAAATACTATAAGCTTAGAGCATAACTTAGCAGTGGTATTGCCATTGCACCCACGTACGCGTAAGATATTAGCACAGCCACAGCATCAAGCCTTAATGAGCGAACTAAGTACTAATACTCATTTCCATATTATTGAGCCATTGTCGTATTTGGAAATGATTGCAATACAACACAACGCACACATAATAATGACAGATAGCGGAGGAATACAAAAAGAAGCCTTCTTTTTTGCAAAGCCATGTATAATACTGCGAAACGAAACCGAATGGACAGAGCTTGTAACCTGTGGCATGGCTACCTTGTGCGATGCCGATGGAGATAAAATTATGACTGCATTTAATGTATTCAACAACAAAAAAATAACTGAATTACCTAATTTATATGGCAATGGCGCAGCAGCACAATTTATATTGGGCAAGTTGCTTAATCAACAATAAATTGTGGGTGAAAAAAACCTAAATAAGAGGTTGTATAAACATTACATAAACAGCTGTCCATACTAAGTTAAGTATTGCTAATGGTAGTAAATAATTCCAACCTAATTTCATTAATTGGTCGTATCGGAAACGGGGCAATGTCCATCGTATCCACATAAATACAAATATAAAAAAGAAGGTTTTTCCTAACATTGTAATTACTTGTAGGGTTGCTGCTAGGTTAGTAGATAAATCTCCATCATTTACAAAAGGAATATCATACCCACCAAAATAAAGTGTACTTATTAATGCTGCCGAAATAAACATATTGATGTATTCGGCAAATAAGTAAAAGCCAAGTTTCATACTTGAATATTCAGTATGGTATCCTCCTATTAGTTCGGTTTCGCACTCGGCTAAGTCAAAAGGTGCGCGGTTACACTCCGCTAAGGCGCAGGTTAAAAACAATATAAAACCAAATGCTTGCGGAACTATATTCCATACACTTCCGTTTTGTTGTAATGCCATGTCGTTTAACGATGCAGATCCTGTCATCATTACTATTGCAATAATACATAAGCCCATAGATAGTTCGTAACTTATCATTTGTGAGCTTGCACGCACTGCACCCAACAAAGAGTATTTATTGTTTGAAGCCCAGCCACCTATCATTATGCCATATACACCTAATGATACTACTGCAAATATATATAGTATCCCAATGTTTAAATCAGCTACTTGTACAGAATAATTAGCACCATTTATATTAATAACATTACCCCACGGAATAGCAGCTCCTGTAAGCAACGCAGTGGTAATGGCTATACATGGCCCAAGTATAAACAACCATTTGTTAGATACGTTTGGTATAATTTCTTCTTTCATAAACATTTTAGCACCATCGGCAATTGGTTGCAATAAACCAAACGGACCAGCACGGTTAGGGCCTATACGATCTTGCAAAAACGCTGCAACCTTACGTTCTCCATAGGTTGCGTACATAGCTACCCCCAAAGTAACGGCGAACAAAACTAGTACTAATATTAATTTAAAAATAATGTAAGTGGTCATATTATGATTTATGAGTAGAGTAATAATTATGTTATATAGACTGCGAATTTAAAATTATAAGTTGAATATTTTAGTGCTTTTTTAATTAAATTAATAATTTAATAAGTAGCAATATCATTAGTAGAATATGTGAAGGCAGTTGTATTTATGAATTGAATTTAGTTTTAAAATTATATACTAATACCAATTTTAACAGTTATTTCTTTTGGTTGAGTAAGGTTATTTTTGTTTTGCAACATAATTAAACTTCTTTCAAGAGTAATTATAATTTAAAATGACGTATAAAACAAATTAATTTAACTCATACAAAACGTTAAAACATATACTTATCTGGCGTTTAGCAATTATTAAAAACACTTTTATTTTCAAAATACACAATCAGCAACAACTCTTCGTTTGTACAATTGCAAAAAAAACATATACTTTGTTTTCAGTAGTTAAAACATAATGTTTACTTTTTTTTGTAGATAGCTCACTATTAAAACTAGGTTTCCAATACCTCAATAGCCATGGATTAAAAATACTTTTTAATTAGTGTTCATGGATAGTATTATACGTTACAATTATAGTAAATGCTAACTGGTTAGTTACACTTTATAAACTCTGTAGCTATTATTTGCAAAGTTACAATACAAGACAGCGCTCCAAAAAAAACATATTTTTGGTTAAACTGAATTGTTTTTTGGACTTATTACAAGTATTGATTTTATAACAATAAATGGTACTATTGTGCGTTATAAATATATAACTTAAAAAAAAACACATGAGCAACATACAAATATTGTGGGCCGATGACGAAATAGATTTATTAACCCCGCACCAATTATTTTTAAAAGCCAAAGGATACGATGTAACACCTGTAAACAATGGTGCAAGCGCAATAGAGCTGGTACAAAAAGAAAACTTCGACATAGTATTTTTGGACGAAAACATGCCTGGCTTAACAGGATTAGAAACTCTAGTAAAAATAAAGCAACACAAGCCGCACTTGCCAGTAGTAATGATAACCAAAAGCGAGGAAGAAAACATAATGGAAGACGCTATTGGTGCCAAAATAACAGACTACCTTATAAAGCCAGTAAACCCCACGCAACTGCTCTTATGCCTTAAAAAACATTTGGACGGAAAACGTATACTTGAAGAAAAAACTACCCGCAATTATATGCAAGATTTTAGAGCAATAGGGATGAGCCTTAGCGATAAAATGGACCATTCTGAATGGGCAACGTTGTACAAAAAACTAGTTTATTGGGACATAGAAATACACAACAATGCCGATAGTAATATGAGCGAAGTTTTTTATAACCAAAAAACAGAAGCTAACAATCAGTTTTTTAAATTTATAGAAAAAAATTATTTACCGTGGCTCAATGGTACTAACCAAAATAAACCCGATATGAGCCACACTGTGTTTAAAAATCGTATAGCACCACTCTTAGATAAGGGCGAGCCCGTGGTAGTATTTATGATAGATAATCTACGACTTGACCAATGGCAAGTGATAGCACCGTACATTAACGAATTATTTAACATAGACATAGATAGCCACTATTACAGCATATTACCTACCGCCACACAATATGCACGCAATGCATTTTTCAGCGGATTGATGCCAAGCGAAATGGAAAAAAAATATCCAACATGGTGGGTAAACGACGAAAGCGAAGATGCAAAAAATGGACACGAAAGCGATTTTCTAAACGAACAACTTAAACGATTAGGCAAAAACACAAAATACAATTATACCAAAGTAACCAACATTGACGCTGGTAAGCGCATGGTAGACAATATAAAACATTACAAAGATTATGCACTAAGTGTAGTGGTATATAACTTTGTAGATATGCTTAGCCACGCACGTACCGATATGGAAATAATACGAGAGTTGGCAGATAATGAAGTGTCGTACCGCAGTGTTACCAAATCTTGGTTTGAACATTCGCCATTGTTTGAAGCCATAAAGTATCTTGCTGATAAAAACGTAAAAGTAGTTATAACCACCGACCACGGTACGGTACACGTAAAAGAACCCTCAAAAATAGTGGGCGACCGCAACGTAAATACCAACCTGCGTTACAAACAAGGCAAAGCGTTGGCTTACGAAAGTAAAGATGTGTTTTTAATTAAAAATCCAGCCGAAGGTTTCTTGCCACGCCAGCATCCAAGCTCATGTTTTGTATTTGCTAAAACCAATTGCTTTTTTGCATATCCTAACAACTACGCACATTATGTAAACTATTACCGCAACACGTTTCAGCATGGTGGAGTATCGTTAGAGGAAATTATAATTCCGTTTGTAGTGTTGAGTAAAAAATAATAATGTGTGGTTAAATATCAATTAAATGAAAGGCAAATTAATATTAATACCCAACACCCTTGGCGATGATGCACTTACTAATATAGTAAGCCAACATACCATAAGTATAGTGCAACCCATTTACCATTTTGTGGTAGAAAGCAGCAAAGCGGCACGTGCTGTGCTAAAACAATATCAACTTACACACACACAACAAGAGTTAGTGTTATTTGAATTAGATAAACACGAAGAAAATAAAAAAGAACTATATACGTTTTTAAAACAACACTTAACAACCTACAACGTAGGCGTAATAAGCGATGCAGGGGTACCTGCAGTAGCCGACCCTGGCAACGAAGCCGTGGCAATAGCACATAACTTACGTGTGCAAGTAGTACCATTGGTTGGGCCTTCATCCATACTTCTTACACTTATGGCAAGTGGTTTTAACGGACAAAACTTTGCCTTTAATGGCTACCTATCTATTGATAAAAGTAAGCGTACAGCACAATTCAAGGGCTTTGAACGCTTAATAACCACACAGCAACAAACTCAATTATTTATAGAAACTCCCTATCGCAATAATCAACTTATAAAAGAATTGTGCGAAGTGTTTCCACCACTATATAAACTATGTATAGCAGCTAATATTACATTGGCTAACGAATACATAAAAACCCTTACCATTGCCGATTGGCGCACCCAGCAGCCCGACTTACACAAACAACCTTGTATGTTTGCGTTATATGTATAATATCTTTAGCTATTATACTTTGGTTCCATACATATTTACTTAATATAATCTCTTCCTTGTGGATTAATTTACTGTAGCCCTTATCAATATAAGATTCAATTAACTCTCTAGCATTGGTAGGATAGCAATTCTTTGATAATTAAATAAATTACTAAAACACAGCTCTTAACTGCACGCTACCACTATGTATTAATTTGTTTACTGATGCGCTTTTGCGACCATCGTACAATATATTTAATTGCAAATTTTTATTAATACTTTGTTGCCAATATAGTTGCCATGTGTAGTTGTTACCAGCGCTAAGCGCCTCTAACATTTCGTATGCTACTGGCGAATTTTCGGGGGCGTTATATTTTATATTACTATAGTTAAATTTTGCATTTATACTCGCTTTGGCCTTTGTAATTATACGCAACTCTGCGAAGCCCTTATTAATAAGTGCTTTGGCTTTATTTACGGTATCAATAGTTTGTTTTTGTGTGTATTTATATCCTATAGTTAATTGCAGTTGTGTATTTTGTTGATAGGTAAGTTTAGGCTCTACTTCCTCACTACTTATTATGTAATTGCGCTGCACCAAATAATCAGACTGATAGCTTTTTACGGTTTTAATTAACTCCACATTACTCGTAAACGATTCGTTAATATTGTAACGAGTATGAAATATATTGCTTTGCAAAACTCTACTCTCATAACCGTTGGTAAGCAATGTTTTGCTACTGTTGGCTTGTAAGGTATAATCTATACCAAAGTTGCCTACGCCACGGTTATAATACGTACTGTTACGATAATTTATGGAATTGCTTAGTAAATTGGTATCTGTAGTTAATTTGTATAAAGGATTATACCTTGCCTGTGGATTGTTACCTGCGTTGTTACTTATTTTTTTGTCAATACGAGTATAAAACTGATTAGAGAATTTGCGTATAAATTTACTAGTACTTATAGGCAAGGCATTACCATTTAGGTTTATACTATTGCTCAAGGCATTGTTATACACGCTTACATAATCGTTGGTTACACGGTATATTTTTAGGTAAAGTTGTTGGTCGGGGTATTGTGCCAATTCAAATTCGTTGAGTTCTTGTACTTCGTTTTTATTATAATCGTTCCAGTAATGTGTACCTTGTCCTGCGGGTACTAGCACGTAGGTAAATTCTTTTTTTTGTTCTAAGCCACTGCATGTTTCATAAAAAGTAGTAGTGGTTATTAATCGTTTCCAAAAGTTGCCATTATGCTCTACTCTGCCTATTATTGTTTTTTCGGGCAACAAGTTAATTAGTTTGTTGTTTACTATTTGTAAGTCGCGATAAGTAGCTGTAATTTTAAGTTGATTATTTTGTTTTTGTAACCAATCGTAACTAACAGTTACCCCATTGGCAATGCTTGCCGATGATAATTGTTGTCCATTTAATTTTTTATCGTACCTATTATTATATAGCACTTTAAATTTATTTTTTAACGAATCGTTGTTACTAAACCCAACACTATAATCCAAAAACTGATATGAATTTCGTTGCAAAGTATCCGTATTTATTTCTCTAAATATATTTTGCTCTACATCGGCATTACTTAACAAAACCAACCTGCGTAGCATATATGCAGCGGTGTAACGTGTACGTATAAATTCGGTTTTATTTATTCTATTAGTAGTATTTGTAAAGGCCGATGAACTTACTAATTTTAGTTTGCGTTGGTTAATATTGGTCTCGAATTTGTGCTGTAAGCCTTTGTTATCAGTCAATTGATTAAAACTGGTAAGACCATATTTTATACTTTCGGCTTGCTTATGCGTGTAATGTAGTTGGCCTTTTTCTATTAATTGATGGTTGGTTAATGCTATATTGCTAATGTTCCAATCTCGCTCAAACTCCACACTACGGTAACGTTCTAAATAATTAAAATATTTATTTTGCTGTTCGTGCTCAACACTTATGGTTAGGGTGTTTGTAGTATCATTTAAATTTATTTTTTTAGCTACATTCAATTTATTTGCCCAATCTACATTGCGTTCATCATCGTAGGGCGAAAATGTATTTGCATCATAATTACTGAGCGCACCCTCCGCAACTACTGCTATATTGTAAGGTAAACTAAGTGTAGTACCTACTACATACAACTCCTTACGCTTGGGTGTTACTAATTGTATAACAGGTTCATACAATCCTTGCATAACGCCGTTTACAGGAGCAATCCACTTATATACTTTGCCATTTACTCTATTAAAATCTTGTACGTAATTACCATTACCTTGGCCCACATTACTAAAACTTAATGCGTAATGAGCCTTGGTTTCGTTGGTGCTATACACATACACATTGGGGTAAACGGTAGTACTTATAACACTGTCTTTTTTTTGGTACAAAATTTTAGTATTGGTATATGCTACACTGTCGGCCCTTACTACTTGAGCTTTGTAGGGGTTATTGCCTGCATTATACAAGGCTAATTTATCGGTATCATTTAATGTTTGCTGTAACGGTCGGTTTTTATTATCCTGTTCACGGTAAGCGTTCCAATATATTTTTTGAGTTGATGTAGATACACTACCTCCATATTGCAATAAGGAACGCACATAATTTTTATCAGAATATTGAAACTCTGCAATAATCCTTCTGTCCTTTGTTATCAAGCGTTTTGGGGTAAATGTAAGCTCCGCCGTATTGTAGTCTATTACATAATCATTGTCTTGCCCACGCAAGAGCAATACACCATCTATATACACACGCTCCGTACCCGATAGTACTACAATAAACTGTTCGTTATCGGCACCATGCAACTTATACGGGCCTTGATTTTTTTCTACTCCTTGTATTACATTTCTTGCAAATTTACCCTTAGATATTGCTACGCTTGCCTCATTGGTTATTGTCCATTTTTTGCTCAATGCGTTTTCGGTTTTTACGGTTATACCTTGCAAGCGTTTGTTGTATTTCATAAAATAACTATTGGCACTTGCTAACTGAAAATCGCCCGCTAATAACTTTGTGTTGTCTTTGCTTACTTGTATAAATACCTTGTCAAACTCTTGCAGTTGCTGGGTTGTACCAGATGCTTGTATAGGCAAATTATCATCGCTTATGGCAGCAGCTACTTTTATACCATTGGCAAGTTCTCCATTTAATTGAAAATTTAGCGCCGAATTTACCGCCAAACTTTGGTTGTTGCCCAAGGTTATACCTCTTGCTATACTACCTGTTTTTTGCAAGTCGGCATTGCCATACACGCTTTCATAATTATTGTTTGCATAGTTTTTATTATAACTATTAGCTAGTCCTTGTCGGTTAAGCCACGCTGTACTTTGCTCATAGCGTTGATGATAAAACACTTCATTGCCTGCAAAATTATATACAGTATAAAATAGTTTTAAAGAATCGTTTTTTTGCAATAGATACGTTGTGCGTAATGCGGCTGTATCTATTGTTATTGTTGATGTTGCCGAATTAATTTTGTAATACGTAGTAGAGAGTAATTTACCACGCAAATACACTGAGTAATTGTTGCTATGCAGGCATAATGTATCTATTGTAACGGTAGAAATGTTGGAGGCTATTTTTTTGCTTCGCCAATAGTTTTGCGCATTGCCACGTATTGCCATAAGCAACACTACGGTAAACATTATGCAAAACCCTTTTTTATTCATTTATACGTATAATATTAACGGAGTATTGGTAGGTTTATTTTATACTGTAGTGTATTTATACAATTGGTCGTTAGCCCAAGTGAGAACGTTGTTGGCAATATAGTGTTGAATGTTATTATAAGCAATTTCGTCTTTAATAATAATGTCGTAAAATCGGGCTTGCCAAGCAAAATTAGGATTAGTAAGCCGTGCGTTTTTTGTAAGTACAGATTTATAAGAACCCACAATAGACGACACCGTATTTTTACCTTGATTTTGATAACGCAATTGTCCTTCGGTTTTATCCAAATTGTTATTTCCATCATGCGTAGAGACAAGGCAATGCCTTGTCTCATTATTAATAATTATAATTCCATGAACGTGATTAGGCATTACAATAAAATTAGCCAAAGTAACCATCGGAAAATGATTAGGTATTTCGTTCCAATAATGCGCAGCCAAAGCACCTGTAGTGCTTAATTGCATTGCATCGTTTTTTATTTCGCCAAAATAATGCGTTCTGTTTTTTGTACAAATGGTAATAAAATACGCACCATCATTAGCATAATCCCAGGTTTGCAATCGGGCCGATGGTATGCGGTATTTGTTGTTGAATAATTTATCCTCCATTGTGTTGTTCGTTTGGGTAGGGAGACAAGGCAATGCCTTGTCTCTACGCAGGGCGTGAATGTTTTATTTTTTAATAAATTTCTCCATTTTACTATTTGTATTAAGGTAATAAATACCTCCATTTAATTTTGAAACATCTACCGAAAAATCATCTCCATTTAACATAACAGCACCCTTACTATCCCAAATTTCGTATTTTGTTTTTGTTTCAAAATGAAACGTATTATCTATTTTGATAATGGTACATTTTTCTTTTTTTGATTTTGTCGTAAACATAATTTCATTTGATACTACTGTATCTGGCGCTGTAATTCTTATCCTAAATTTATTAATACCTGTATGATAATTTAAGCGTGATACACCATTATACAAATGATTATTTA
>JACMRI010000150.1 GCA_014376525.1 Bacteroidia bacterium
GCCCGAAAGCGGTATAGATGCTAACAAAGTATTTGTACCACGAGGCATGTTTATAAGCCCTGATGAGTATGAGTTTATTATATTTGATAGATGGGGCGTAAAACAATTTTACTCACAAACGCCTAAGCAATCATGGGACGGAATGAGCAAAGGCGAACCCGCCAAGCAAGACGTATATGTATGGATTGTGCGCTACAAAGACCAGTACGGAAACGTAATAGAAAAGAATGGTACAGTTACGCTGTTGAGATAAAGAAAATATTAAAATATAAAAGAGGAGTAACTAACCATTAGTTACTCCTCTTTTATATTTGTTATTAGCAATTGGCGATTGATGTTTTCCATGATTTTATTATTAATTTAAAAACTTTCAAACTCATCAAACACCCCTAAGCCAAATAATGCAAAGTCGTATTTTACTGGGTCTTTTGGGTCTAATAGGCGAAGTTGTATATCTAATTCTTGCACGGCTTTTGCATCGTTTTGATTGCGAGAGAGTAAGCCCAACTTACGTGCTGTATTGCCTGAGTGCACATCTATGGGGCAAGAGAGTTTGGAGGGAGATATAGTTTTCCATATTCCAAAATCCACGCCATTAGTATCCTTGCGCACCATCCAACGCAAAAACATATTTATACGCTTGGCCGCCGAACCTCGCATAGGGTCGCTTATGTGTTTTTGGGTACGAGATAAATGTTCTATTTCAAAAAACACGGCCTTAAACTTGGATATACTTTCCTGCAATGATGTGGAGCTTTGATGCTTGGCAAACACAGCTTCCAGCCCATTATGATTCGTATATATATGTTGAAGTCCTTTTATAAAACCTACAAAATCATTTGTATTAAATGTGCGGTGGGCAAAATTTTCAATAGTATGTAAATGCTCCTCACGGTGCGTCATTACAAAGTCGTAGGGGCTATTGCCCATATATGCCATCATACGTTCGGCATTTTTCAATATCATTTTTCTGTTGCCCCATGCTATAGTAGCACTTAGGAAACCCGCTATTTCTATATCTTCTTTACGATTGTATAAATGCGGTATAGCTATAGGGTCTAACGATATAAAGCTAGGTGTGTTATAGTATGCTACTTTTTGGTTGAGAAATATTTTGAGTTCCTTTGTTACCATAGCTTATAGAGACTTAATACTAATTATGTTTAAATTGTTCGCTACAGAATAAAATATAGTAATAAATAATTGCAAATATGTTTTAAAACAACGATTTTAAATACGGTAGAGTATAAGTAAGCGAGCTTAAAACTAACGCCCAAGCTATTACTCCTCCTAATAAATACGACAGTACATAACGTGTGTTTTTGAAGTATCTAACGTTAAAACGTGCCGCAATAATACTCCCCACAGGTACTGATAGCAAGGGCGGAGTAATAATTGCTAACCCAAGCAAACCATGGCTTTTTAGTACTTGCACTATAAATCTATTGGTTTTGGTAAACACTTTTCTCTTTTTAGAAGTTGTGGTAATTGGCTTAGTAAACCAACGTTCTATAATATACTCACCTCCAAAAAAACTAACCAAAACGCCTATAGTACCGCCTAAGGCAAGCCCAATAAATGTTTCTGTAAAACTAAGGTTAGATGCTAAGGCAAATGGCGTAGCAATTTTAAACGCAAATGCGGCGAAAAAAGTAACGGTAATTATTTTTATAATATTGCTCACGGTTGCATTTATTTAATTATACCAATTTATCCTAATAATCCACGCCCTGTTTTGGCTATTTCGCCACTGGCTTTTAGCTCCACCACTAGCTTGTCCAATATACCATTTATAAAGTTTTTACTCTTATCGGTACTGTATTCTTTTGATAGCTCTATGTACTCGTTAAGAGTTACTTTTACTGGTATTTCGTTAAAATAAGTAAGTTCTATTATTGCCATACGCATTAGCAAAACATCCATATTGGCTATACGCTCCAATTCCCAATTTTGGGTTTTGTCGCTTATCATTTTTTCTAATTCTTTGTTACGTAGTAATACTCGTCTAAATAATTCAAACACAAAACGTTTATCATCTTCAGTGTCTTTGTACAAAGGTTGCAAACGTGCGCTGTTGGTGGTTTTTTCTTGAAAACTCTCTATCGTTTTCACTACTGATACGTTTACCATATAAAAATCGTCTAACCAATATATGCTTTTGTCTTCGTACAAGTCCTCAAAATACTCGTTATTGGCTATAAATTCCACAAATAAATCTATCACAAAACGTTTAGCGTCACTAAAATAATTAGTGGGTTTAGCCATGTATTCTTTGTATAAATCGCTCAGTCGTATTTTGTTAAATAGTTTACGTAGCATTTCGTGTTCGTCAGTCCACGATACAGAGTATTGCTGTATTTTGGTTGCTAATTCGGCGTTGCTAACAATCATTCGTAATGCCAAATTATTTACAAACTTGATATTGGGCGATAGGTCTTCGGGCGTGGGTAATAGTTTTTGCTTACCGTCATCTATTATACGCTCGGCTATATGCAATAATTCGCCAAATAACGATAGTTGGTGTATATACAAATCATAGTATTTATCAATGCTACGTTGTAACTCTTTTTCTCCCATTTGTAAATCAAATTGTGGGGCACTAAACTGAGCATAAAGGCTGTGAAGGGCTTTTACTCTTAAATGATGGCGATTAAGCATTGTATGAAGAACGATTTTAAATATAGAATACAAACATAGAAAATACTTATTATATTTAAATACGATTATTTGCCAAAATGTGTTATTTTTATGAAATAATTTAATTGACTACACCAACGATAATATAAACCGTATAACCCCTATGTATAACCAAACCAATATGTTTAACGAACTTAACACTGCAGCTACCAAACTTACCAATAGCTATACTGCGTTTAAAAATCTGCCAGAAATTACACTTGCTACCACTCCCAAAACAAAAATATATACGGAGGATAAACTTACCTTGTATCGTTTTGATAGGAGTACACCTGCTACCACCAAAACACCCGTACTTATTGTGTATGCCCTAGTTAATACTTGGCAAATGATGGACTTGCAACCCGACCGTAGCTATGTTACCAACTTACTTAATCAGGGCTTAGATGTGTATTTGATAGATTGGGGAACAATAACCCAGCAGGACAAATATAACACCATGAACGATTATATAAATGGGTATGTAAACAACTGCGTAGACTACATACGAGGGCATCACAAACTTGATAAAATAAACTTAATGGGCATATGCCAAGGTGGTACATTTAGTGCTATATACTCCGCTATACACCCACACAAGGTTAAAAACTTAATAACACTTGTTACCCCAATAGACTTTAGTACCAATGATGGTTTATTGTTTAAATGGGCCAAAGACATGGATTTTGATGCATTGGTAAAAAACTATAACGGAATTATTCCAGGTTCGTTTTTAAACGTAGGTTTCGAAATGCTAAAACCAATGATGAAAATAAACAAAGGACAAGGCTTGATGAATGCGATAAACGACGAGAGTAAACTACTCAATTTTATGCGTATGGAAAAATGGATTGCCGATAGCCCCGATCAAGCTGGAGCTTGCTACCTACAGTTTATGAAAGATTTGTATCAAAACAATAAACTTATAAATACCGAAATGGTAGTAGGTAAGCACACTGTTAATCTAAAAAATATAACTATGCCTTTGCTTAATATTTATGCAACCGAAGACCACTTAGTACCACCATCGGCAACTATACCATTAAACGATTATGTAGGGACTAAAGACAAAGAAATATATTCGTTTAAAGGTGGACACATAGGAGTATTTACTGGTGCACGCTCTCAAAAAGAACTTGCTCCAACAGTAGGCAAATGGTTACTAAGCCGAGATAAATAAATACAACTAAAATATATAGTATATTTGCCACAAATAACTAAATTCAACTAATGAAATTAATTACAGTTTTACTTACCACTTGCGCACTAGCCACACACTTAACTACTTTGGTTGCGGGTGGTTTTCAACTTAATGCACAAGGCGCAAAACAGCTGGGCATGGGACATGTAGGCACAGGCTTAGCTACTGATGCTAGTGCATTGTTTTTTAACCCTGGAGCTATTAGTTTTGCTGATAGTGCACGCTTGCGTTTAGCTGTTGCAGGCACGTTTATTAACGCCAATATTCAATACATCAATGGTTCGTACTCTGCACGTAATGTCCCGCATTTGGGCACACCCATTAATTTGTATGCAAGCTATCAACCTATTAAAAACATTCCGTTAAATGTAGGTATGGCTATATACACACCTTTTGGTAGCCAATTACAATGGGAAAACAATTGGCAAGGGCAAGCCGTTATACAAGAAATAAAACTTAAAACTATTTTTTATCAGCCAACGGTGTCCTACCAAATAGGTAAACACTTTGGCATAGGCATTGGATATGTTATTGCCACCGGCGATTTTAGTTTGTCCAAAGCAGTACCATTAGCCAATCTACAAGGTGAATACGGACAAGCTGTGCTTACGGGTAAGGCAACAGGTACAGGTGTTAATGCAGGTATTTACGTAAATCTTACTGACAAATGGAAATTTGGTATGAACTATCGCTCACGTGTAACCGCTAAAGTAAAAGCAGGAACATCTACATTTACAACTCCTACTTATGTTGCGCAATATTTTCCTTCAACCAATAATTTTACTACACAACTTAACTTGCCCGATGTTTTTACATTTGGCGTAAGCTACAAGTGCAACGATAAACTTACATTAGCTGCTGATATTATGTTTGCTGATTGGAGTAGCTACGATAGTTTAATTATTGATTTTGAAACCAACACTGATAAATTAAAAGATATACACCAAGCTAAAAAATGGAAAGGAGCATACATCTATCGTATGGGAGCAAGCTACAAAACTACTGATAAACTTACCTTGCGTGCAGGTGCATACTATGATGTGAGCCCAGTGCAAGACGATTACTTGTCAGCCGAAACTCCTGATGCCAACAAAGTAGGATTAACTGCTGGCGTAAGTTACAACTTAGGAAAGAAACTTAGCATAGATGCTGCTTTACTTTATATAGAAAGCGCAGCACGCAAAGGGGGTAATGCAGAAGCTAATTTTTATGGAACTTACAAATCTAATGCTAAAGCGGTGAGCATAGGCATTAGCTATACTTTTTAAAAAAACAATCACAAAATAGCAAATTCAAAATTAAAGCAACTATGAAACAAATTTACATAACGTTAGCAGGCATAACATTAGCCGCAACAAGTCAAGCACAATACGGTATAGGTCGTTATGCCAGCAAAGTTTTTGCTAACAATATAGACTCTTCAATTAACGTAGTGTATGGTAGTGCAAAATCATACACAGGTACAACTGTGTCATTAAAAATGGACGTGATGCAACCGCACGCAGATTCGATAGCGAAACGCCCCTTAGTAATATGGGTGCATGGAGGTAGTTTTATAAGCGGTAGCAAAACAGACGAGGCTCCAATAACAAGAGACTTCGCACAAAAAGGATATGTAACAGCAAATATTAATTACCGTTTAGGTGTTAGTCCATTTGATTCTATTGGTGCTTTTAAGGCTGCTGTAAGAGCAACACAAGATTTGAAAGCAGCAATACGTTTCTTTTATAAAGATGCACGTACAACCAATGTGTATAAAATAGATACCAATAAAATATTTATTGGAGGAAGCTCAGCAGGCGCTATTACCTCAATGCACGTGGCTTACTTAAAACAAGCTTGCAAAATAGAAGCGTTTGTAGGCGGTAGTTCAGCCTTAACTGCTCTAGGAGGATTAGAAGGTATTAGTGGTAACCCAGGCTACCCAACCAGAGTAGCAGGTGTACTTAATATGTGTGGTGCATTATTGCGCTACGATTTTATTAAACAAAGTGATGTTCCATTATGTAGTATGCACGGCACTAACGATGGTACAGTTGCTTATGGACGAGCACCTGTAAATCCTGGTATAAAATTATTATACTTAGATGGTTCTCGCTTACTTAAACAGCATACCGACGTTATAAATCATGATCATGATTTTTACACTTGGTATGGAGCTGGCCATGTACCTTATTCTAATGGTGGCGCATACCTAGATACCTTACTTAAATTTACTACAGGTTTCTTGTTAAAGCATGTTACTGGAAACGCTGTAACTATAGTGCCTGCACCCAATAGTTATGTGGGATTACAACAGTTATATACCTACACTACTAATTGTCCTTCAACGTCGGTAGAAAATATTACAGAAAATAATGTTAGTATATATCCTAACCCAGCTACTAACTTAGTAACCATTACTTCTGAAACATTAATAAATGAAGTGGTTTTATACAACATTACAGGTTCAGTTATTATTTCTGAAAAAATAAATGGAATAAAAGCCATAATTAATCGTAATGAACTAGCTGCAGGAACTTACATTTTAAAAATAGTTAAGGGAAATGATGTAATTACTAAAAAAATTATTTTTAATTAATAATAATTATTTTTATTAATTGAAAATTTTAAATTATATTTGATAAATATAAAATTTATTGCTAATTCGTATTTTTAATAGCGCAAATGATTACTACTGATTATAAAACAGATTACGCCATTGTAACGATAGTTGCAGAAAAATTAGATGGTACTATTGCTCAAGATTTAAAATCGGAGTTTATAAAGGTGAGCGCACGAAACGTCAACAATGTTATTGTAAACTTATTTAATAATAAGTACTGCGATTCATCAGGGTTAAGTGCGCTGCTAGTAGGCAATAGATTATGTAAAAATGCGGGAGGTAAGTTTTTCATTACAGCGTTACAAGAAAACGTAGCGCGTTTAATTCAAATATCTCAATTAGACACGGTGTTATTTATTACTTCTACGGTAGAAGAAGCTGAAGCAAAAATTTAAAACAAACAAAACAACAATCATTAACAATTAAAAAACAAGAAATCATGAAAAAAAATTTACTAACAGTAGGCTTATCAATTGCAACAATTGCAGTTATGGCTCAAGCAACATGCACTCCCGATGTATCTTGCCTTCCTCCAAACCAATCAGGCGGTGTATGCCCTGATTCTGCATCTGCAGTAGCCTTATTAACAGGCACATTAGGAACACCGATGAACGTTGTGTTTAGCGTTAAAATACCTGGTTCAACAACTTATCAAGGTCAAACAGTTACTCTAAACCAATTTGCAGTAGTAAATATTCAAGCTAAAGTTAATGGTAATTACGGACCGTTAAGTTCTGTAGGTCTTAGTTACTTGGGTGCTGGTGCTAATACTGCATCAGGTTCAGGAGGAGGCTATTCGGGTGCCAATATGACTGAATATTGTTATTTTCCAGCACCAGCCTCAGCAGGTAAATGTATTGTAATATCGGGTACACCTACAGTTTTGGGTTCATTTCCTATTAAGATATCCTCTAAAGCGAGAGGTGTATTTTTTGGTTCTTCAATATGGGCAGATGCACCAGATGAAAATGCATATTATTTAACTGTTAATCCTGCTGGTCCTAATGGTTTAAAAGCAACAATTGTAAACAGTGCTAAATTTGGTGTAATATCTGCTAATCCAAACCCATTTGCTGATTTTACTACTATTTTTTATAACGCACCTGAAGCTGCTAAAACTACGTTCACTGTTTTTAATGTATTGGGCGAGCAAGTATATACTAATTCTTATACTGCACAAACAGGACAAAACACTATTGAATTTAAAGCTAACAATTTAACAAGTGGTGTGTATGTATATACATTAACCAATGGTAAAGAAACAACTACACAACGTTTGGTTATTGAAAAATAATTAATAAAAAACGTTGCTTAATCTATTTTAGATGAGTTTTAAAGTAACTATTTTAGGTTGCGGGTCGGCTACACCCACCGCGCAACGTAACCCAACCGCCCAAGTAGTAGAACTACATGGGCGGTTTTTTTTAATTGATTGTGCCGAAGGAACACAAATGCAATTGCGCCGCAATAAAATTAATTTTCAGCATATAGACCATGTGTTTATTTCGCACCTACACGGCGATCATTTTTTTGGTTTGATAGGTTTTATAAGTAGTATGCACCTGTGGGGGCGTATAAAACCATTGCATATATATGCTAATGAAAAATTGCGTGAAATAATAGAGTTACAATTAAACTCGTCAGATTCCCTACTGCGTTACGACATTAACTGGCACACACTTAATTATGATGGTAAACATAAATTATACGATGATAAAACTGTTGAAGTATTTTCGTTTCCATTAAACCATCGCATACCTACTTGTGGTTTTTTAATACAAGAAAAACAAAAAGAGCGTAATCTAATACACTCTAAAATAATACAGTACGACATACCTATAGACCAAATAAATGCTATAAAACAAGGGTCAGATTTGTTACTTGAAGATGGTACTCCTGTGCCAAATGACGAAATAACCACTGCGCCACCAAGTACACGCTGCTATGCTTTTTGTAGTGATACTATATATGATGAAAATGTGGTAAAATACATTAAAGATGCTACCTTGCTATACCACGAAGCTACATTTATGCATAATTTGCTAGAGCGTGCCAAAGAAACTTACCACAGCACCACTATACAAGCCGCTACCATAGCGCAATTGGCTAATGTACAACAATTGGTTATTGGCCACTATTCCGCTCGATATAGCGATACCTTGCCGTTACTGGAAGAGGCACGAACTGTATTTGCAAACACACAAATGGCAATGGACGGACGAATATTTGAAATTTAATATTTATCAATTGAATCCACCATTTAAAAAAATGATAAAATATTATAAACATATATTGCTAGACCTAGACCGTACCCTATGGGATATGGACAAAAATAGCTATGAAACTATGCAAGAGTTATTTGCAAAATACATTAGTATAAAACCCGAAGTAGTGTGTTCGTTTGATGAATTTTGGAAACAATACACACCAATAAATGATGCCCTATGGGAAGGTATGCGCAATGGCACTGTAGATAAACAACAACTACGCTACGAGCGGATAAAACAAACCCTAATAGCGTTGCACATTGATGAGTTATTTTCAGCAAACCAAATAAATAAAATAGGGCTAGAATATACCAATACTGCGCCACTCAAAACAAACTTAGTATCCAATGCATTAGAACTATTACAGTATTTAAAAAAGCAAAAATACACCCTACATATAATTACCAATGGGTTTAAAAAATCACAAGTAACTAAACTAAAACAATGTAACATAGCGCATTATTTTAAGCATATTATAACATCGGAAGATTTGGGTGTTTCAAAGCCACACTTACGTTTTTTTACTGCAACTTTAAATCTAATAAAAGCTAACGCTAATGAGTGCTTAGTAATAGGCGATGATTTAGCTATAGACTGTGAAGGCGCCGCTAATGCTGGTATTGATAGTGTATGGTTTGATTATTTAGAAACAAATAAGCATATTGAATACACTACTATTAAACGTATTACACATTTGAGCGAACTAATTGTAAGTCCTAATTTAAGTTAATTTTAAACTTAATTATTACTGCTTTTGCGTGTACATTTATTTAGTCTACAAATTCTATATGTTTACTACGGCTTATTGCTCCAGGGTTACAGCCTTTAAAGCCTTCGGGTATGGGTATGTCTAAATTTTTGTAATAGGTTACCCAAGCAGGAAAAAAAGTGTGTGTATCAGGATCTTTAAACGTCATGGGTTCAAGTTCAAAAAAAACGTGATTGTTGTTGGCTTTATAAAATGCTCTATACATTAGTTCGCTACAGTATAATTTATCATCTCCCATTATATAATAGTCGTCGTAAGGTGTGCCTAAGTATGTAAGTGCTATGTTTACGGCACGTTGCGCTAGTTGGGAGTGTTTTTCTTTTAAGCGTGCTAATTTTATTTTTGGTTTACCTAAGCTGTCTGCACTTCTATTAATAAAGGCTTGGTACGGAGTAAGTATAACCCCTTTGCCTACAGCTTCAATTACATATAAACTATCGTTGCGCCAGTAGCACAACCCCATATGGCTAAAATTATTGTTGTTATAACTTTGTGTTACTTTTTCTATGGCAATGCATAGGTCGCCACAATCCATGTCTTGAAATATAATATCTCCTGTTTTTATAGTATTAACGGTTGGTTGGGCTAGTATAACATTACTTACTACCAATAATAAAAATATAATTTTAAAACGCATCGCCACCTGCGCCACCTTGTTGCTCGTCGCGCGTAACCATACGCTTACGTTTTGAGTTATCATCTTTTCCTAATTTAACAGTTAGTGTAGCAAATAATATACGACTTTCGCGCTTACGATAATTTGTAGTTTCAAAATTAGTACCTACTACTTTTATTTTAAAATATTGTGTGTTGGTTATGTCGCTGTAATTTAAAGTAAGGTTAGCACGTTGTTTCCATAAATCATACTTGGCGCTAATACCCATTACATTGGCGGGTTGTATAATACCTTGCGCATTAAACATAGGTGTATTTATATTTGCATTTAATTGAAACTGCACTACTTTAGTTGCGCTATACGAAACCGAAAATTTATTATTACTTACCACGCCTTGTTTGCTAAACGCATTGCCCGCAACGGTAGATTTTACTTGTGCGTAGTACGTATTGCTGTTTATACTTATAGTTGTTTTGGGTATAAATGTTAAACGTAGCGATGCATCAATACCTGTGTTGTATGTACCATCAATGTTGGCAAGTTTTACGTATGTTACACCTTTATTATCGGTACTTATTAATCGGTTAAACGGATTTTGTAATAGCCTATAATAGCCTACTAATGAATAACTCCAGGCGTTGTAAGTAGTGTTAAATACAGCTTCAAACGAGTTGATAAATTCGGGTTTTAACAAAGGATTGCCTACACGCAAACTTGTAGGATCGTCATACTCAGGAAATGGATTAAGTTGGTCGGCACTAGGACGACGAATTCTACGGCTATAGCTTATGCCTACGGTTGATTTTTTTATTACTTTATTTAAAAACAACGATGGAAAAAAATTAGCAATACTGTACGAAAACTTACCGTTGTTTTTGGGTACTGTTAAGTTTACTTGCACGTTTTCGTAACGTATACCGGCCATATAATTTAGGCCCAACATAGCGCCGCTTGCATTGGCGTAGCCTGCATAGTTAGCGTCAATATAATTTAACGAGCTACTTATCAAAGTATCATATTCATAGCCTGTTGCACTTACGTTATTACTAGCATCTAATGCAGTGGCTGCAGTGCGAGTAGTGTATTTTATGCCAGTTTCTAGTTTTACTTTGTCCGAAAATTTGTTGCTATAATCGGCTTGTGCTTGTATTAAATTAGTGTATAACAATGTGCTTAATTGTGTAACTGTTCCTGTGGGTTGCAACAATGTTATGTATTGCGATGCATTGTTTGTTTTTAAATTATCATAACTAGCATCAATAGTAAAAAAGCTTTTGTTTTCTTTAATATCGTGGCGATACTGCGCTGCTGTATTCCAGTTTTTTAAATCGGTGGTACTAGTGTTGTATCTGTTAAAATTGCTTAGTAGCAAATCGTTTTTATTACTAAAATTATAATTAATAAGTTCGTCGGTGGTGTTAATATTATTCATACCACTACCCGATACAAATAATTGATTAGTGGGAGATATAGTAATATCGGCCGTTACACGAGCATTCATAGCAACTGCTTTACGCTCGCTGCTGTTGTATTGCAACATTTTTAGTTGTGTGCTATCAGAGGTTTGTGTAGTTCTGTTTAAATCTCCGTAAGCAAATACAGGTTTGTTGTTGTAATTAATTGAAGTACCCAATGCCAACCATTTATTTTTATAATTATAGCTTGCTGTTGTTACATATTTATTAACTGTAAATGATTTTGCCTCTTGCCTTGAACCTGCTCCAAACGCAACAGTACCATAGTGCCCAGGGGTTTGATTTTTTTTTAGTACAATATTAATTATACCATTCGTACCATCAGCATCAAACCGTGCGGAGGGGTTAGTAATAACTTCTATTTGTTCTATAGAGCTGGCTTGTATTTGGCTTAATAATGCTTGTTTATCAGCCCCACCAAGCGATGTAGGCTTACCGTTAATAAGTATAGTTACGTTGGCACCACCGCGCAAGTTAATATTACCATCGCTATCAAACGTAACAGAGGGTACGTTTTGTAATACGTTTTCGGCGCTACCACTTGCAGCGTTTAAGTCTTTGGCAACGTTATATATTTTGCGGTCTATTTTATTTTCTATTGCTTCTTTTTGTGCAGTAATTTCAACTGCTTGCAAGTTTTTGGACTTGGTGCTCAGCACTATGTTTGTCAACACTAATTCACGATTGGCACTGTTTATTAATATAGTGTCTGACGTGTATTTATCAAAACCTATAAAATCAACATTTACTACGTATTTACCGTAGTTTACTATAATGTTAAAAAAACCTGTTTCGCTGCTAGTAGCCCCATCTACAAGTTTACTTGTTGTGGCATCAATTATTTTTATGGTTGCAAATTCTACTGTTGTATTTGTGGTGGCATCTGTTACTTTACCTGCTATGCGCCCTTTGTTTTCGGGTAATGTAGGTTGCTGTGCTAATGCAACGGTAGAAATAAGTAATAGTAAAATAAGTACGCGCATTTGTATATATTTAATTTTATGTTTAGTAAAGTGAAGTATTCCAACTATTTTTTAATATTAATTTGTATATAATTTGTAAATAACTTTACTTTTAATACCAAGATTTTTTAACTCATTATTACTTCCAGCATCGCAATGTCGCTAAAGTCTCGGGGTGTTTTTACATATGATATACCCGCTTGTTGTAATGCTTTGGCTGTATTTTCTCCTATGGCTATGTATTTTGCGTTTGTATCAATAGTATTATTAATTAAATACGAAGTAAAGTTGCTTGGGCTTGTAAATACATAAATATTATGCTTAGCAATAACTGCAGGTGTAGCTAAGGTTTCGTAAACAATAACATCAATAATTTGTTCGGCATTATGTGCTAATTGTTGTATGCTACGATTACCTGCTTTAGCCTGCGGAAAAAGTACGGTATGATTAGTTTGTACTTGATTAAAAAATGCCTTCCCTGTTTCTGTTATGTTGTTGCCTTGCCCTATAAAGTGTATTTCGTTTACATAATTATACAACTCTTGTGCAGTAGCATCGCCAAGTGCGGCCATTTTGGTGGTGGGCGAAATTTGTTTTGCTTGCTCAAAAAAATGAACAACGGCATTTTTACTACTAAAAAATATCCAATCGCTTATGGGTATTTGTGTCAAAACTAGGGTTTGTGTTTTTATTAACGATTGCATACTTAGCTTGTATCCATTGCCTTGCAATGCATTTTTTAGCACATCATTAGTCTTTATATTTCGAGATATGAAAACAGATTTAGGCGTGTTTAAGCGTAATAAACTTAATATATGTTGTGCATCAATAGTTGGTGAGGTGTAACTATAATGTAATGCTGCTCCGTTTATATTATGGGCATGTGCTACATGTATGTTGTATTCATCGTTATTTTGGTAGCAATATACGCCTAATGGTAACTGGCAACCCCCGTCTAATTGGTTTAGAATAAAGCGTTCTAGCCCTATACGCTTACATGTACTTTCATGGTGTAGGAATTGTAAGGCATCAAAAGTTTCTAAGTCGTTGGTGCGTATTTGTAGTGCTAATGCGCCTTGTGCGGGTGCGGGTACAAATTGTGTAGGATTAAGTTTTATGTGTTTTAAATCGCTTAAATTAAGTTCCAAACGTTCTACACCAGCAGCAGCTAATAGTATAGCATCGTATTGTCCAGCACGTAATTTTTCTATACGAGTAGGTACGTTGCCTCTTAGGTCTTTAAGTTCAACATCGTTGCGTAATGTGCGCACTTGTGTTTTTCTACGTGCTGATGATGTACCGATAATAGCTCCTGTTTTTACATGCAATGGCGCGTTGTGTACATAGCTTTCGTTGCGTATTATAAGTAACTCACTAGGGTCGTGGCGTTCGGTAATGGCCGCTATCATTAGTCCCTCGGGGTGGGTGGTAGGTAAGTCTTTGTGCGAGTGTACTGCCAAATCTATTTCTTTATTAAGCAAGGCCTCTTCTAGTTCTTTGGTAAAAAAACCTTTACCCTCTATTTTTTCAAAGCTTGTATTCCATTGTTGTGTGCGGTCGCCTATGGTCGATATTATTTTTAATTGAACTACGTTACCTTGTTTTTCCAATTCTTTTTTTATATAATGTGCTTGCCACAAAGCAAGCTGCGAGCCACGTGTACCTATAGTTATGTTCATAGTGCTAATTAATTTCTTCTAGTAAAATATCCTTTGCCATTATCATAGGTACACTTATGTATTTTTTTTCTATAAAGTCTATAATTTTATTTAGCACCTCTCGAGATTGTTCGTCGAGTTGTTCTAGATCTTTTGCAAAGACGCTGTTTACCGCATTGTTGCGTATTTCTTTTACCTTACGTGGCACTTCGCGCATGGCTAATTCTATTTTGCGTGTTTTGTACAATTGTTCAAAAGCAGCAATGTTTTCGTGTATTATTTTTTTGCAACTGCCTAGTTCTTTTTCACGCTTTGCAATGTTTTGTTGTGCTAATTGTTGTAGGCTTTTTACTTCAATTAAATTTACGTTATGTTCGTTTAAAATATCTGTATCAAAATCGTTGGGAACTGCCAAATCTACTACTGTTTTAGCGTTTTTACTTCCTGATAATAATATAGCGTATTGTGCCTTGGTAATAATTGTTTCTGTAGCGCCTGTGCAGGTAAGTAATACATCAAAACCTTTATTAAACTTACTTAGCTCGCTTAATGGGTAGGCTTTTCCATTTACTTCGTTAGCTAGTTTTTGAGCATTGGCAAGTGTTCTATTAAATATATGAAAGTTAGTTACACCAAATTTTTTCATAAAACGTACCATATTGCTATTAGTAACGCCCGAACCCACTACTACCACACTTGCGGAGGCATTTACACCTATTTCTTTTAATTGATTAAACGCTAACGATACAATAGATACAGGGTTGCGGGCTATGTTAGTTTCTGTATATACTTGCTTAGCGCAGTTTATAGTTTGTTTTATAATAATGCGCAACATATCTCCACATAAACCATTGCTAGCGCAGCGTTCGTAGGCTTCGCGCACTTGTGTTATAATTTCGCGCTCGCCCAATACTAACGAATCTATACTTGAGGCTACTTTAAATATATGCTTTATAGCACCTTCGTTTTCGTACTGTATTGCGTTGTGTGACAAGTGCGTGAGCAATGCACTGTTAATGTGTGGCGCAAATACCATTAGTAGCTCGCTTGGCGATATATGTTCGGCATTTGTACTATTTACTATAAAAAACTCTACCCTGTTGCAGGTAGATAAAAACATTAACTCTTCTAACTGAAAATGTTGTTTGAGGTTATGCAACTGTTGCGAATACTGGTCATCTGCTAAATGTAGCTTGCCAATATCTGCAATATCTAATTGCTTGTGTGTAAATGCTATTACTTTAAATTGTTCCAAAATTAATGCTTTTTTTATACACTGTAAATGTTGCACTTTTGGAGGTGCGGGCTGTCATACATTTGTCATATTTTATCTATTTATAATTATTAAAAATAGAGGCAAATACGCAACTAGTGAGCATACTCACTAGTTAAAAAAAAGAAAAATTATTATTTGTAATTAGGAACGTCCATTATTAATACTTCGGCGGCAGAATTTGCAGTAACTATTACATTAGGTTCGTTCCATAAACCTATACCGTCGCGGGTTTCAAGCACATTAGTTAGTACGGTTACACTACCACTTATTACAAATATATACATTCCATTTCCTTCCTTTTTCAAATCGTAATTAATGCTTAAGTTAGTATCTAATTTACCTAAACTAAACCATGCATCTTGATGTATCCATAAGCCCTCATCATCGGGGTTGGGCGACAGTATTTGTTGAAATTTATTTACGTTATCGTCTGCGTTAAGCGTTAATTGTGCATAGCGAGGAGTTACGTTTTGCTTGTTGGGGAATAGCCATATTTGTAATAGCTTTAAATCGTCAGTTTTACTTGCGTTATATTCGCTGTGTTCTACGCCTGTACCTGCGCTCATTACTTGTATATCGCCACGTTTTATACGGCCTATATTTCCCATATTATCACGGTGTTCTATTTCGCCCTCTAGTGGTATGGTTATTATTTCCATATTGTCGTGCGGGTGCATTCCAAAGCCCATCCCGCCTGCTATACAATCGTCATTTAATACACGTATTACCCCAAAGTTCATTCGCTCACGGTTTTGATATCCAGCAAAGCTAAAGGTATGTTTTGCGTTTAACCAACCGTGGTTAGCTTCGCCACGTGTGTTAGCTTTGTGTAGTGTAATGTTGCTCATGTTGTTTAATTTTTAGTTAAATTGTAAATATCGTGTTTCCGTACGTATAGCAAGGGTTTGTGTAGTGTATATAATGTTTCGTTATTCGCATGGCTTACACTTATTAGTACAGTATATTCTGCGCAATTATCGTGCGCATGTATGCAGGGCAATTCGGTTATGGTTATAGTGTCAGTTAAGGTTGCCAGTGCGTATTGTATAAGCCATAACGTTACAGCCTGCTTGTTTTGCAAGAGATTAGGATCGTTAGGGTTTTTGAAGAATAGAGGCATTGGTGGTGGTTGGTGGTGCAAAATTAATAATTTATGGTACTGCTTTTTAAATAAAAAATGTGTGTATAAATTATAATTTATAGATTAGTGAAAAATTAAATCCAAATTACAATGAAAACTATTTGCACAACACTACTACTTACGTTAACGTTATTCGGTTATAACGCTACTTACGCATCTCACTTAGCAGGCGGGCAAATAACTTGGAAATGTAAGCCTAATGGCAAGTACCGTTTTTATTTGTCGTTATACCAAGCTTGCGAAGGAGGTAATTCAAGTCAAATTGGTTTAGGGCCAACATCATTATGCGTGTATAATCACCCTACCATTAACAGCATTACATTAAACGAAATGAATAATAGAGAAATATCTCAACCTGGCTGCGCAGTTACTGGTGCTATAAAATGTGGCAATACTAAGCTAGGTGCAATGCAAGAAATTTTATACGAATCGGCTGATGTGGATTTAGGATTATATACACCAGGTATAAATGGATGGTGGTTTACCTATAGTAACTGTTGCAGACCAGGTGCAGTAGTCAATGTTTCTGATGCTGGTTTTACGTTACGCTCTACGATGTATAATTATACTAATAAAAACGCATACCCGTGTTATGATAATTCGCCTATGTTTTTGGAGCAACCTGTTGGTATTGTAGCCAAAGGACAAGCTTTTAGCTATAATGCTAATGCCACTGATGCAGATGGGGATTCGGTAACTACGGAGTGGGGGCGCCCTATGACGGATACATGGACAGATGGAACAACTATAGACCCCACAGCTTGCCATGTTGGGACTGGGTCTAATCATTGGAAACTTAATTTACCAAGCGCATCTCGCACAACTTATTCCACTTTTAATGCTCCATACACATTTAGCAATCCATTAAGCGCTATTCAAATTCCGCCTGTAGCGCCAGCAACACTATCACCCCCGCTATTAGAACCTATAACAGGACAAATAAATTTTGTAGTGCCTAACACTGTACTTACAGGAATGTATGTGTTTACTTTAAAAACAACATCTTTTCGTAATGGTATAAAAATAGCCGAAGTTAATCGCGATTTTATATTTAGTGTATATCTAGCGCAAACAGATAAAACACCTACCATAGCACCAGTACAGTTTGTTAAAAATGGTATTGCAGACTCTACAGGCTATGAACTAAATGTAAACGCAGGAGATTTAGTAGAATTTGACATTACGGCTCAAGATACTATTATACAGCAACAAACATTAGCCACTACAGGATTACAATATGGAACACTTACAAACTATAATAAATATGATTCCAGTACATTTAATTTAAAAGCACCATGTACCACACCACCATGTAGTGCTACAGCCACAAGTGGTTGCGGCACACCGCCATGTGCGCAATTTAGTTTTACTACTCCTAATCCTTTTGTACCTACCGCAGGTGTAACTACTGGTTATGGGCAAACTGGTGGGCATTTTAGTTGGCAGACGAACTGTATTCACGCAAGTAACTTAGTAACAGCAGGCGCAGGTGGCACAAGTACGCAAGCGTACAATACGTTTCAGTTTGTATTCAAATCTATTGATGATGCTTGCCCTGTACCCGGCTTTAAATATCAAACTATACGTGTAAATGTACACCCTGTTCCTCCACCCGCAAACACAATTACACAAACAACACTGTTGTGCAATGGCGATAGTAATGCCACAGCAAGTCTATCTATTTTAAATAATCCTAACAACTATACTACTACGTGGAACACTATACCTATTCAAACAGGATTAACAGCTAGTAATCTTAAAGAAGGCGATTATTATGTGTTTTTTGAAGACACTGTAAATAATTCAGTTTGTGGAGGTAAATCTGGAAAAAAAGTAACAATTGTAGCACCACCTAAATTAACCACAACTACAACACAAAACAACTTGTGTAATGGTAATTCTAATGGTACTGCTATTATTACCGCTACAGGCGGAACACAACCTTACTCTTATGCTTGGAATACAAGCCCTGTACAAACCAATGATACTGCTATAAACTTACCAAGTGGTAATACCTCTTGCACAGTAACCGATGCTAATGGTTGTACAATAGTTACAAATACTGGTTTAGCGGCTGTTGCAACATCTGCTATTAATTGTAACGGACGCTCGGGAAACCCTGTTGTTACAGTGCAAGGCGGGAATAAACCTTACACGTATAGTTGGAATACTACACCTGTACAAACTACGAACACTGCTTATGTTACACTTGCTGGAGCTTATACCTGTACGGTTACTGATGCTACAAGTTGCACTATTCAAGCATCAGTAAATGTGGTAAATAAACCAGGCCTAACTGTACTTAATAATACCCCTGTTAATTGCTTTGAAGATAGTACAGGAGTATTAACTGTAAAAGTAACAGGAGGCAAAGCGCCATATATTTACAACTGGTATTATCAAGGAATACCTTATGATACATCACTAAACCTCACACACTTAAAGGCAGGTATTTATACATTCAACATTACTGATGGTAACAACTGCACAAGCAATACCAATATAACTGTAGCAGAGCCCGTAAAACTTACACATACGGTTAACAGTTTTGATGTGTTGTGTGCAGGCTATGGAAACGGAGTAATTTACCTTACTGAAAATGGAGGTAATATACCTTATAATTATTCTTGGAATTTACTTCCTCTTAATAATTCTTCTTATTTAAATAATCTTAACGGAGGTAATTACCGATGTATAATTACTGATGCAAAAGGTTGTGCAGATACTGCTAACGTTGTAATAAATGAACCTTTACCACTTACGTTAAGTTTTACACAATTGAAATCATGCAATCAAGACGCCTCTGTAACGGCTCATGTTACAGGAGGGACACCAAATTACACATACACTTGGAATACAACACCTGTAGCTTATTATTACATAGATTCTAGTGCATTTACTCATAATACAGGTACGTATATATGTAAAATAAGAGACCAAAACTCCTGCTATGTAACCGATAGTGTATTTGTAAACACAGATACTTCATTATTTAATGTGGCTATCAACTCGTCATCGTGCGCCACTTGTAACAATGGGAGTATAAAAGTAATTCCAACAGGAGGCTCGCAACCTTACTCTTATAGCATAAACAATGGGGCTATGCAAGCAGATTCTTTGTTTACAAACCTATTACCAGGTTCTTATTTAGTAACCCTTGCCGACACTAATGGCTGCTGGGATACCGCTACTGTTATACTTGGTTATACAACACAGCTAGCCCATACCATCAATAATATTTCTTATAAAATATACCCAAGCATTACTAGCGATAAACTTAATGTGGAAGTAAATTTAAAATATAATTCGCCAATAGCTATACGTATTTCAAGTTTAGAAAACAAACAGTTGTATAGCACTAACTTTAAATCTACTACTACATTAAACGAAATAATTGATGTAAACGAATTAGCAAGTGGTACTTATTTTATAACTATACAAACTAACGAAGATAGCGTTACTCGTAAGTTTATAAAAGAGTAAACCCTATTTGTAAACAAACCATAATTAATAAGTAAACATACCGTACGAAAATTCGTAATTAATTTACGTATTTTTGTGCTACTATGAACAACACTACTCTACTACTCGTAACCAACGACGACGGCATTACTGCCAAAGGCATAAATACACTAAAACGCATAGCTATGCACTACGGTACTGTAACTGTGGTAGCGCCCGACAAGCCTCAATCGGGCATGGGACACGCTATTACTCTTAACAACACCTTGCGTGCATTGCCTATAAAAAGTAGCTTAGGCATAGCCGAATACGCCTGTAGCGGCACCCCTGTAGATTGCGTAAAACTTGCTGTAGCGCATTTATTGCCTCGCAAGCCTAACCTCATACTGTCGGGTATTAACCATGGTAGTAACTCATCTATAAGCGTAATATACTCGGGCACTATGAGTGCTGCTGTAGAGGGCGCTATTGAAGGTATACCAAGTATTGGTTTTAGTTTGTGCTCGCACGATGTAGATGCCGACTTTGATCAATACGAACCCTTTATACGTAAGGTTATAGATCACGTACTTAGCGTAGGTTTGGAGTTGGGCAGTTGCTTAAATGTAAATATACCAGATGTGCCTGCCGCAGAAATTAAAGGAATAAAAATATGCCGACAAGCCAAAGCGCAATGGATAGAAAAATTTGACGCACGTACCGATCCTATGGGCAACCCTTATTATTGGCTTACTGGTTATTTACATAACGAAGATAAGGGTACTGATACTGATGAGTACGCATTGGCACAGCATTACATATCGGTAGTACCTGTACAGCACGATCTTACCGCACACCACTTAATACAAAAACACCGTGATATTGAATTGGCTTAAGAAGAACTTACCCGACAAATTTTGGTTTGGTTTTACATTAGGTATTATAACGCCATTTATTGCGTTTATATTCTATTGGTTAATTTCATATCCAGGTTTATCGTTTGCTAAATGCCTTAAATTAATATACATAGGCGCTTATTATACACAATTAATGAGCTTGTGTGTAATACCTTCTGTGGGCTTGTTTTTTGGAATAATGCACTTAGATAAATACCGTATTGGTTACGGTTTAATAGGTGCAGTATTACTTTATACAATAGTGAATTTTGCTTTAAAAATGATTTAAGTAATGAAGTATTATATAATTAGCGGCGAAGCAAGTGGCGATATGCACGGGGCTAACCTCATAGCACAATTATACGCTAAAGACCCACAAGCAAACATACGTTGCTGGGGTGGCGATAAAATGCAGGCTGCTGGTGCAACATTGGTAAAACATTATAAATCATTAGCTTTTATGGGCTTTGTAGAGGTCGTTGCTAATTTAAAAACTATACTTAGTAATATTTCTTTTTGCAAAAAAGACATTATCGCTTTTGGTCCCGATTGTATTATTTACATAGATTATCCAGGCTTTAATCTGCGTATAGCTAAGTGGGCAAAGGAAAAAAATTACACCAATATTTATTACATATCGCCACAAGTGTGGGCGTGGAAACAATCGCGGGTACAGCTTATAAAACAAGTAGTAGATAAAATGTTAGTTATACTTCCGTTTGAAAAAGAATTTTACCGTAAATTTAATTTTGAAGTAGAATATGTAGGTCACCCACTGTTAGATGAGTTAAATAAGTACAAACAAGATTTTAATTTACAACAGTTTTTACAGCATAATAATTTAAATCAAACGCCTATAATAGCACTATTGTCTGGAAGTAGAGAGCAGGAGGTTAATAATATGCTTAGTCAAATGTTAGCAGCAGGAAAATTAGTAACCACGCATCAACTAGTAATAGCAGGCGCTCCGGCACTTAGTATTGCATTTTATGAAACGTGTTTACGTTCGTTTGGTATAGCTACTGATGATGTTAAAATTATATACAACCAAACCTATGAGTTGTTGCAAGCTGCTGATGTAGCCATGGTAACATCTGGTACAGCAACGTTAGAAACCGCATTAATAGGCACTCCGCAAGTAGTATGTTACAAAAGTAATGTAGTTTCTTACTGGATAGCACTACAGCTTATTAAAGTAAAATACATATCGTTAGTAAACTTAATAGCCGATAAGTTAATAGTAAAAGAATTGATACAACACGATATGAATGCGCAAAACATTTATAACGAAATAAATTTGTTGTTAACCAATATGAAATATCGTACTACTATGACAACTAATTATATGCAACTGGTAAAAATGCTCGGTAACGCAGGTGCATCAAGCAATGCGGCGCAACAGATAGTTGATTATTTAACTACTAAAAAATAAAAATGAAACGCACAATACTTTCTTTTTTGCTATTTTTTTTTACTACGCAATGGATTTGTGCACATAAATTTGTGGGGATAGGTTTAAGTAATGTTAAGGTAAGTGTATTTAATTCGTCGCACATAAAAACAGTACTTATAGCGCCTCTACAAGGTGCATATACCGTAGTGTGCGATGGTGTAAAGCTATATCAAGTAAGCCCCGAATTTGTAATACAACTTAATTGTGTAAACGATTCGATAGATGTAAAAACTGGCGACCAAAAATCTACTCGAGCCAAATGTGTTGATATTACTGGTATGCAAGGCACTAATGTATTTAAAGTGAAATTAGTAAACCCCGATGCTGCTATAAAACAATATGATGATAACCTACAAGTACACGTGGCAAATGGCGAATTAAAATTGGTAAATGAAACTAACTTAGATACTTATGTAAGCAATGTAGTAACCGCTGAAGTAGGTACACAAGCTACGTTGGAATATTATAAAGCACAATCAATCATCTGTCGTACATACGCATTGGGGCATTTGCGCAGGCACGAGCAAGAAGGATTTAACCTATGCGACCAAGTACATTGCCAAGTAACCAACGGTACTGCCAAGGTTACTCCACTTATTAGAGAGGCCACTTTATTTACCAAAGGATTAGTAATGGTGGACGAAAAACAACAATTAGTATTAGCTGCTTTTCATAGTAATTGCGGCGGGCAAACCGTAAATTGTGAAGAGGTATGGAGTATGAAAAAAAGCTACTTGCGTAGTAAAACTGACAACTATTGCAAAACAAGCAAGCAAGCCAATTGGGAAAAGAAAATTCCGCTTACAGAATGGAACGCTTATTTTTGTAATAAATACAATATAACCGAACTCGATAAACTAGCTTTATTAGGCGCTTACACTCAAGAAACACGTAAAGTATATTATAGTAATTCGCCAGCAATATTGCTTAAAAACATTCGCACCGATTTCAAATTAAAATCAACTTTGTTTGATGTAAGTAATGATGGTGTAAATGTGTATGTGCGTGGGCACGGCTACGGACATGGCGTTGGGCTGTGCCAAGAGGGTGCTATTAATATGGCGAAGCAGGGCATAGATTATAAAACGGTACTTAACTTTTATTTTTTAAATATTGCAATTATAGATTTAGATTTACTCAACTTTGATAAGCAATAGCACTATGTTTTTTATACTTTCCAAACTACTCGATTTTTGTATTAGCCCATTTAATTGGATACTTTTTTTATTTACACTATCGTTCACCGTATGGGCTACAAAGTATGCTATTGCTAATAAATTACGTATTGCTACATTGGTACTACTATTGTTTTTTACCAATCCGTTTATTAGTAATGAGGTTATGTTACACTACGAATTAAAAGGAATAACGTATAGCAAAATTGACAAAAAATACGATTGTGCCATAGTTCTTGGCGGTTATATGAAATATTACAATAGCGAATTAAACACTATAAGTTTTAGCGATGCCTATGATAGATTAAGTGAAGCTATAATGCTGTATCATAACCACAAAATAAATTATATTTTGCTAAGTGGAGGCAGCGGTCATTTAGTAAACGAACCCGCCGAAGGTGCATTAGCAAAGGAATACTTAATACATTATGCCTGCATACCCGATAGTGCAATATTGGTAGATAACACCTCCCGCAATACATACGAAAACATAATTGAGTGCAAAAAAATAATTAAAGCCAAGCAGTTCAACAACGTTTTATTAATATCATCGGCGTTTCATTTGCGTCGTAGTAATGCTATATGCGTAAAACAAAATTTGCCCGTAACACTATATGCTACCGACCAATATGCTGGGCGAAAGCGCATAAACCCTACCACTACGCTCATACCAAGCGTTGATAATTTATTGCTATGGAATATCCTCATTCACGAGTGGATGGGTTATGCTACATATAAGTTAATGGGTTATTGCTAAATATCAAAAATTATTATGAACTTGGTTCATAGCCATTTTTGATTATGCTATTATTATAGTTGGACTTTTTAAATTATAATATTGCTTAGCTATAAAAGTAACGTGAACATATTGTTTTTTACTTTAAAATAATTAATTTTTACTCAACCCAGTTTTACTTATTACACTACTTTCTTGGTAGTTTTCGTAATCGGTATTTATGTCCCAAAGATTGTGTTCGGTATTATTCAAAATATTATCAGCTGCAAGTATTCCCATTAATATGCTGTGATCCTGATTATTATATTTAAATGCTCCGTAACGCCCAACTACACTCATGTTTTTTATATTTGTAAGATACTCTTGTACAGGCAATAAACTTTCTTTATAGCCTGTGCTATACACAGGGTAACAACGTGGTATGCGGTATACATAGCCATCTGTTATTTGGGCATTACCTATTAACCCTGTTTGCTTGGTTTCGTATTTGGCAAGTGCAATAAGTTCTTGGTCGGTTTTGGTGTAAAAATCATCATTATAATTACTCCAATATTCCAAGCAAAGTATAGTTTCTTTTTGGTTATTATTAATATGAGGTACCCAATTACTAAAGTTAGTTAATCGTCCTAGTTGTAAGTCGGCACTGTGTATATACAACCAATTGTCAGGAAAGAGATGAACGGCATTTACTTTTAGGTACACCAATATAGTGCTTCGATAAGTTAAATTATTGCACAAGTTTTTAATCTTTTCGGGTACATCACTTATGCGCTGCACCATAAGCGTAAGCGGCATAGAACTTATTATATGGTCATAATAGTGTGTTTCGCCGTTTTCTAATACTATGCCTATTGCCTTGTTGTTTTCTATCAGCACTTGTTTTACAGCAGTATTGGTAAGTACTTGCCCTCCATTGGCCACAACAGTTGTACTCATACGTTCGTAAACGCTTCCAGTGCCACCGTGTGGGTAGGCAAACTCATCTACTAACGATTTGTGTGTATTGTTTTTACCCCCTTTTAAACCATTAATAATAGCCTCCCACAACGATAGTTTTTTTATGCGTTGTGCGGCAAAGTCAGCATCTAGCTGTGTGCAGGGTATGCCCCACAATTTTTCGCTATAGGTTTTAAAAAACACTTGGTATAGTCGTTTACCAAATCTACTGGTCACCCATCCTTCAAAATGGGTAGTATTTTTAGTAGGAATAATGCGCTCGGTAACATAGCTCATAAAGCAAATGCAGGCTTCTACAATACCTAATTTTAGTAAAGCATCAATAGGCTTGAGCGGATAATAAAAAAACTTTCCTTTGTAATAAATACGCGTAAGGCGGTTTACCATTTCGTAATCGTTACCCACAACTTCCAACCACAAATCGTTTATGCGTTTGTCATCGCTAAAAAAACGATGTGGCCCTATGTCTATTTTTTGATTCCACAAATCAATAGTTTTAGCCAAGCCACCTACCTGCCCCGATGCCTCGTACACAGTAACTTGGGCCGTTTTTTTACTTAATTGATAGGCTGCCGTAATACCCGCAGGACCTGCACCTATTATTGCTATTTTCAATTAAATACTAAGTTTAAACACTTATTAATCAATACTCATTTCTGGAATTTCGCCCTCTATTATTAAGTTAGCGTCAGTACTTTTTATAATGTGCTCTACCGTTACACCAGGTGCACGTTCAAGTAGTTTAAAACCCTTATCGGTAACTTCAATAACTGCTAATTCGGTAACTATTTTTTTTACGCAATTTACTCCCGTAAGTGGTAAGTCGCATTTTTTTAGTAATTTACTTTCGCCCGCTTTATTTACATGTTGCATGGCTACAATTATATTTTTGGCCGATGCTACTAAATCCATTGCGCCTCCCATTCCTTTTACCATTTTACCTGGTATTTTCCAGTTGGCAATATCTCCATTTTCCGATACTTCCATGGCACCAAGTATTGTTAAATCTACCTTGCAGGCACGTATCATTCCAAAACTCATAGCACTATCAAATATTACCGCACCTGGCAATAAGGTTACTGTTTGCTTACCGGCATTTATCAAATCGGCATCTTCTTCGCCTTCTGTAGGGAAAGGCCCCATACCTAATATTCCGTTTTCCGATTGTAGTTCTACGTTTATTCCTGCAGGTATAAAGTTAGCTACTAATGTAGGTATACCTATACCTAGGTTTACATACATTCCGTCTTTTACTTCTTTGGCTATGCGTTTGGCTATTCCGTTTTTGTCTAGCATTAGTTGTATTGTTTTATAATTTATAAAAAAATTGTTTATAAATAATGTAAATTTAAACTCTAAAACCCATCATCAATATATCATCTATTTGCTCTTCTTGTCCTCGCCAATTTTCTATAGTTTGCATAAGTTTTTGGCGTTGATCTAGCATAGGCATATCATTTATTTCTAGCAATAATTCACGTAATCGTCGCGCTAAAAATTTCTTTCCTTGAGGTCCACCAAACTGATCGCGATAGCCGTCGGTACTTATATATACGGTATCTCCAGGTTCAAGTTGTATTATCTTATTAGTATAATGTTTTTCGGCAGTGGCTACAAAAATCCCTATTGATAATTTATCACCGTCTATTTCTTGTATTTCTTTATTTCTTATTAAATAAAGGGAGGTGTATGCTCCTGCAAATTCGAGTGTGTTAGTTTCTAAATCTATAGCACACATGCTTATATCCATACCGTCTTTGCTTGTTGATGTTGCATTGTTTTGATGTAAGGTTTCGCTTACTCCACGGCTCAACTCGTCCAGCACCATTGATGCCGTGGGGTTTTCCAATCCTATTACTGCATTTTTAAGTAAATTATAACCCACAATACTCATAAATGCACCTGGTACCCCGTGCCCTGTACAATCTACCGATGAAAAGAATATTTTTTTGCCGCGTTTCTCCACAAAATAAAAATCGCCACTTACAATATCTTTAGGCTTAAATAGTATAAATGATTGTGGCAATAATTGCTTTACAAAAAACTGTGGCGGTAATATAGCATCTTGTATGCGTTTGGCGTATCTGATACTGTCTGTAACTTGCGAAAACACATATTCTAACTCAGCACGTTGTGTTTCTATATGTTCTTTTTGGCGTACAACTTCTTCGGTACGCTCCATTACCTTAAACTCTAACATACGTTCATTTTCGGCAAGGTCGCTACGCATCTTTAATAATGCTTCTCCAAGTCTATCTTCCTCGCTCAATGGTTTATAGTCAGAGTCAAAGTTACCAGCTCCCACTTCTTTGGCAAATTGTGTTGTACTTTCCAAACCTATCTTAAGGTTACTCACCGCTATAGACATATCGCCTATTTCGTCGTTCCTATACTTTATTATTTCTGGAGGCAAAATACCTTTTGCTAATTTTTGTATAAAAATACGGAGTTTATCAATTGGTAAAACTATAGCTCTTACCGTAAATACGGCTATTAGCAAACCAAATATTACTAATATTACTCCCATGCTATTTACTACACTTTGTAATAAATCAAATGAATTAACCATTTCTCGGCTGTAATAATTTGCATTTTTACGCTGGTGCTCAGATAACTCCTCTAGTTTTTCTAGTATATTTTTTGTTCGTACAGGAATTTCTCCACCAGGCTCAAACATTGGATTAATTTCAAATAAAATCAACGCATCTTTATAAGCATCCATAGATATTAATTGGCTCATAATTAACTTATGTTGTTGAAATAGACTATCAACAGATAACAAAATTTGATTGAGCTTTTGTTTACTCTCATCATCCCAACTTTGAGAAACTTTTAATAAATTTTTTTTAAGTTGTGGATGCCCTGTTAAAATTAAGCGTCTAAGATTAGGTGCATCTACGTTCAATACTGGGCTTGTGGCTCTGTACCAACCATCAATCCACATTTTAGATTGTATAATTTCTAATTTAAATTCTTTAATAATATCAACCGAAGGACTTATTTCATAATTTATTCTATTGTTAATAGACCTACTACTTTTAACGGTTGCCAAAGTAAATAAAAAAGCCAAAACAGTTAATAGGAGTAAAGCTCCAAAACCTAAGTAAAGTCGTACACCTATTGATAGTCGTTTTTTCATACGTTACTTATAGTTTTCCAATTCAAGTGTGTACTTAGCGTCTAACTCAGTTTCGTTGAGGGCGTGGTATATATTGCGTAAACCTTCTACCACACTTTTATCTTTGCCATACTTATATGCACGCAATAAATAAGGCAATGCTTTACGGTATTGTACTATGGCTTTATCTCCCGCTTCGTCTAGTAAAGTAATATCTTCTACCACTTTAGGGTCTTCAACAATTGCAACACCTTTGTTATAGTAGTTTATACCTAGCTGTTTATTAGCATTTACATTAATGCTATCAATTTTTAATATTTGGCTATATTGCTCAATGGCTTGTTTAAAAGCATCTTCACGCGTATTATCTTTTTCAAAAATTGTTACAAATACAGTACCTAAAGCAGCTTTAAATTGCATTTCTTTTTGTTTTACAGCAGCATTGTTCGGGTCTATTACTGCCATACATTGCTTGTAATAGTTAAAATATTCTATGGCTTTATCGTATGTTTTTTCGTTGAGCAATGCTCCAGCTTCGTTACTAAATTTGTTAGCTAAAGCTTTTATATTTAATGAATCTTGGTCAAAATTTTCTTTTTTAGGGTCTAACAGTATTGCTTTTTTAAATGCCATAAACGACTCTATGCGTGTATTATGAGCTAATTCGGCAGTTTGTTTTTTGGCAAGTTCTTTATAAATAAATCCTTTGTAGTACCATACTTCCCAAGTAGTATTTTGTGTGGGGTCTTTTACACATTTATCAATAATGGTTACCGCTCCCTCTATATTTCCAGCTTGCCATACGCTTATAGCTTCCTCAGCAGTATTGGTTTGTGCCATAGCCGAACAGGCAATGATAGAAACCATTACAATAGTAAGATATATGTGATGCATGTCTTTCATTAGTCCACAGGAATACTAAGCGTTACTAAACTCTGACTTACTTTGAGGCTTGCTTTTTCTGCATTATTTTTGCTTAATTCAAATTTTTGCTTGTTGCTTTGTATCACAAAATTGATAATAGCACCTTGCTTTACATAACCATCTTTTTCGGTTACTAGCAATGTATTATTCCCTTTTATTTTAGTAATAATAGATGGTATAGGGGTAGCATTATCTGCTGGGACAAATAAAATATGACATTTTTTAACATCGGCAAGGGTTGCAAATGCTTTAATTTCAATTTTTTGACTACCTACTGATTTACCAGTGGTAATAGTAGTAAGTTCGTTAATAACAGACGATGTACCTAATACCCCAATGGTAAAAGCACCTGCACGATTAGCCTCTTTCCACTCTACATATTTACTAAAATTATAAATAAATACAGCTTTTACACGGGCACTTGGGTCAGGGGGCGCAAAATAAAAAGTAGATGGACTAAAAGCCATCGTACTAATTAAGGTTAATATGAATATAAGTTTGCGCACTTTATGTTCTTTTAGTTTTTTGAGATTAGTTCCAAAAGTAGAATTATTTTTAATAATACGCTACTTATTTAGCTAAGTGTATATAAAAACGATGCTAAAAACGTAATTTCCCTTTTTAAATTATGAAAACTATGTTAAAACAATGTAAATTACCAATAAGTTGGCTAACACAATTATTATTTGTTGCGTTATTATTAAAAAAACCAATTTTATTTTTTACAATTGGTATAAACGGCTATTTTGATACATTTGTAAATAAAATAAGTTTTGCATAATAATTACATGATTAATTAAAATATACAATGAGCGAAAATCAATGGCCAGTATGGGAAGTATTTATACAAGCAACCCCAGGTATTCCGCACAAGCACGCAGGTAATGTACACGCTACCGATGCCGAAATGGCATTACAAAACGCACGCGACCTATACGGACGCCGCAACGAAGGTATAAATATGTGGGTAGTACCTGCCACAGCAATAACGGCGAGTACGCCCGAAGATCAAGGTTCGTTTTTTGACCCTGCTAACGATAAGCCATACCGCCATCCTACGTTTTACAAAATTCCAGACGGAGTTAAGTATTTGTAATTAATTATAATCTTTTTTTTAAATGCAAAATAATACCTTAGAATACGTATTGCGATTGGGCGATTCGTCTATTATAATTGGGCATCGCTTATCACAGTTATGTGGGCACGGTCCAGTGTTGGAAGAAGATATAGCCACTACCAACATAGCACTAGATTTTATAGGCTTGGGTACCAACCTATTAGATTATGCTGCTGACCTGCAAGGCAATGGCGCAACAGCCGATACGCTTGCTTTTATGCGAGGCGAGCGCCACTACAAAAATTTATTAATAACAGAATTGCCCAACGGCGATTTTGCTTTCACTACAGTGCGTCAGTTTTTGTTTGATGTGTATCAGTTGTATTTATATGAAGGGCTAACACGCAGTAATGATGAGCGTTTGCGCAACATCGCACTAAAATCATACAAAGAAATACAGTACCACGTGCGCCATACGGCGGCATGGATGTTGCGCTTGGGCGATGGCACTACCGAAAGCCACGAACGCATGCAAACTGCACTTAACGAACTATGGGCATATACAGGTGAATTTTTTGCTGCTGATGCGGTGGATAGTGAGTTATTAACTAATGGTGTAGCACCTGATTTAAGTGCAGTGCACTCAAAATGGCTAACACACGTAAGCGATATTATAACGCAAGCTACACTTACATTACCTACATCAACATTTGCACAAAGCGGAAGCCGTGAGGGTAAGCATAGCGAGCATTTAGGATTTTTGTTAGCCGAAATGCAGTACTTACCACGTATGTACCCTGATGCGAAGTGGTAATAGAAGTTAAAAATTTAATTTAAGTTAGTTACGAATAAAAAAAGTATGAATATTAAGAATATTATAAGAAAATCACTAAATTTATTGCATTTAGACCTAACTAAAAACTTAGAATATGATAGGCTTACAAAGGCAATAATGAAAAGGGTTATTACACCTACCTCCAACTGTATAGACGTAGGTTGTCACAAAGGAGAGATATTAGATGATATGCTAAAATATGCACCAAATGGTATTCATTTTGGTTTTGAGCCAATCCCATTTTTATTTGCTCATTTAAAAGATAAGTATCTGCATAAGGCTACTATATTTCCTTATGCACTTTCTGATAAAACGGGCACTACAACTTTTCAATTTGTAAAAAATGCACCAGCTTATAGCGGTATAATTAAGCGTAAATACGATACTGAAACACCAAATATAGAAGAGATAACCGTAGACCTTAAAACTTTAGATGAAGTTATTGATAAAAACTTAAAAATTGATTTTATAAAAATTGATGTTGAAGGTGGTGAATTTGGTGTATTAAAAGGTGCAGAGCAATTATTAAAAAAAAATAAACCTATCATAGTATTTGAATGTGGTTTAGGAGGTAGCGATTATTATGATACTACACCTAACGATTTATATGATTTTATTTCCAATACCATTGGGCTCAAAATATCCACATTAAAATCATTTGTAAATAATACTCAAACTCTTACTATACAGGACTTTGAGTATTGTTTTAATAGTAACAAAGAGTATTATTTTATAGCACATTCTTAATAGTAATTATCAAAAAATAATGAGGCTATTTATTACAATATTTCTAAGCGGTTTATTATTTACCAATGTCTTAGCGCAACCTACACGCTATACTAGCTTTGCTCGTATATATGCAGGTAAGGGTACAACTATAGGTAAGGGAGTATGTATAGATAATGTACAAAACATATATGTAACAGGTGTAGAAAGTGCAGTGGTATCGGCAACTAGTACCAATGCTTTTTTAATACAATTGGATTCTACCGCAAAGCAGGTTAAATGGCGTGTAACCTTTGCTGGTAATGGAATAGACGAATATACGGCAGTGCGTTATTCGGCAACAGATAGTACGGTAGTAGTATGTGGTTTTACTAACTCTAACACGCCAAATAATAACTACCAAGGTATAATAAGCAAATACACAACCAACGGAACATTAGTATGGACTAAGCTACTGGGCGGTACCGACGTAGATGTGTTTAACGACTGCGTAATAAATATTAATGGTGATATTTATGCAACAGGAACAACTACTAGCAATACCAATGCAGGTAGCGATGTATGGGCTGTACGCCTTAATGCAAATGGATCTGAACTATTTAACAACACAATAGGCAATGCCTTTGACGACCAAGCCAATGGCATAACCGTATTGCACGATACTGTGTATATAGTAGGTGCAACAAGCGATATTACTAACGACAATAATTATTATTTATTAGCCCTAAATACATTGGGAGATACGCTATATACCAAACAATGGGGAAGTAGTAGCGTAAATGAACTATTGAATAAATGTACCAATGGTAACAATACGCTACACGTAACAGGCACAAGTAGTTTTAACAACGACAAAACACCTTATTTTGCTTTGCTAAATACCACTACTGCTAGCGTACGTTGGACTTATATATATCCCGTAACCGCTACGCTTGATGATTGGGGGATTTGTGCCGTATATTTTAATTTTAACGATTTGTATGCACAATTAATTAATACTAAAACATTTGGATATGCTAATACAGTGGATATACTACTTAAAGTAGTAAATTTAAATTCAAATGACGTAAGTGGTTCGGTAAATGGCTATAAATACGACGATGTATATTACAATGCCTGCTGGGTAAATGATAGTTGCTTAATAGCCGTAGGCACAAGCGATAGTTACTTAAAAAATGGGTATACCAACTTAATAGTACTTAAACAAAATATATACAAAGGTGGGCAAGAACTAGCCGACAGTGTAAATGCGCTAAAGCCAATAGTAGCA
>JACMRI010000151.1 GCA_014376525.1 Bacteroidia bacterium
GTTGCGCACATGCCCAAGATGCAATGGTTTGTTGGTATTGGGCGATGAGTACTCTACCATAATGGTTTTACCTGTACTTGGTAGTTCCAATGATTTATTTAAAGAATCATTAAAGTAATCTAACCAAACCGATTGCTTTATGATAAAATTTAAAAAGCCTTTAACCACGTTAAACTCTTGTACTAATTGTGTGTTAGCTATTAAAGCTTCGCCTATAGCTTGGGCTGTTTGTTCAGGTTTTTGCCCCGATGCTTTTAAATAGGGGAAAACTACAAGGGTAATGTCGCCCTCAAATTGAGAGTTAGTTTCCTGAAATATAATATCAGTAGGCGCTATGCTAAATAATGATGTAAGTGTTGTGCTTACCTCTGTATTGAGTTGTTGTAATATGTTCATTTATATTTTTTTTTGCAAAAATACGCTTTTATGTTTTTTAAGTGTTGTAAATATTTAATCTAAAACACTCAATGACAAATATTCCTTTATTTTAATTAATGCAATAATTTAGTTTGAGTATTAAAATAAATTTTCAGTTTTGAGTAGATTTACTTTTTTAGCATTCCTACAACTCCTTACGCAAACGTGCCACGGGTATATTTAGCATTTCTCTATACTTGGCTATAGTACGGCGTGCAATATTATAACCTTGTGCTTTTAGTACTTTTACTAAGGCTTCGTCGCTTAGGGGTTCAGCTTTGTTTTCGTTATCAATGCTGTTTGATAATATTTTTTTTACCTCCTTGCTACTCACTTCTTCTCCTTCATCATTTGTTAGCGATTCGCTAAAAAAACTTTTTAGTGCAAACGTACCAAAGTGAGTTTGTATGTATTTAGCATTAGATATACGCGACACGGTAGATATATCCAAGTTAGTAACATCGGCTACGTCCTTCAGTATCATTGGCTTTAGCTTTAGTTCATCGCCTTCCAAAAAATATTCGTGTTGCTTGGTAAGTATCGTATTCATTACCAATATCATACTTTGGTTACGTTGGTCTAAGGCATCAATAAACCAGTTGGCAGCTTCTATTTTTTGTTTTATAAATGTTACGGCCTCTTTATCTTTATGCTTGCCCTTACTGTATTGGTTAAGCATATCGTTATAATCTTTACTTACTCGCAAGGGCACGTGGTTACGACCGTTTAGGCTTAGTTCTAGTTTACCATCGTTGTTATACAAACTAAAATCGGGAGTTATTTGCTCTAAGTTTTTTTGGTTATCAGCCATAGAATTACCAGGCTTAGGGTTTAGGTGTATAATTTCGTTTATGGCCAGTTTAAGTTCTTCGTGAGTAAACTCAAGGTGTTGAGCTATTTTATCGTAATGTTTTTTTACAAATTCGTCCATCATTTCGCTTACTATTTCGGTGGCTAAGCGTATGCCTTTGGTTCTGTTTTCTTTCTTTTTAAGTTGTATTAGCAAGCATTCGCGCAAGTTACGTGCACCTATTCCTACGGGGTCAAGGTCTTGTATTTCTATAAGTATAGTTTCTAATTCTTTTTCGGTGGTAGTTATGTTTTGCGTAAATGCTAAGTCATCTACCATAGCGGCTAATTCCCTACGCATATAGCCATCGTCGTCTATATATCCTATTATATAATCGGCTATGCGCATTTGTTTATCAGTAAGTTTTTTAAGATGAAGTTGCTCTGTTAATTGCTCTTGAAACGATATACCACTTGCAAACGGCACGTCTTTGGTATCGTTATCTGCACTGCTTTGTATGGTGGTTTTGTAACTCGGTATTTCGTCATCGTCTATATATTGGTCTAAGTTAAAATCATCACGCTTGTGGTCATCGTCGGCATCGGTTTCATACTCCTCTTGTGCGTATAAATCGTCGTCGTTGTCTTCATTTTTATCTTCATCATTTAACCCTTCTTCCAATGCTGGATTCATCTCCAATTCCTCTTTTACACGCTGTTCTAACGATGCCGTAGGCACTTGCAACAATTTCATTAATTGTATTTGTTGTGGCGATAATTTTTGTTGTAATTTTTGTTGTAACGATTGCTTTAACATTAGGAGGATATGGTATAAAGTGGTATAAATAAAAATTAAATAATAGTACTCTGAACATGTTTCAAATGTACTATCATTTTTGTGTTTTGTATAATTTTGATGTTACCTTTTGTACCCTTATTTTTTAGTTGTATTGCATAATTATACAATACATTTTTTTTACTACATTTAATATTATGAAAAACTATATTTTTACATTTTGTATTTTAATCTCTTTACCCCTACAAGGGCAGGTTTCATTAACCTTTCATGCAGGCAGACGAGCAGCTGTACGCGAAATGATGCCCGCTAACTCCGCATTAATAGTGTTTGCCTCCGATATAAAAAATCGTGCAAACGATGTAGATTATCAGTTCCATCAAGACCCTAACTTTTATTATCTCACAGGTTTAAATGAACCTAATGCTGTACTTATACTATTTAAAAACACACAAATTATTGATAATATTAACACCAATGAAGCATTATACGTAAGTCCGCTCAACTCACAAGATGCTTTATGGACAACAAGCGTACTCGGCGAAGCTAAAGCCTCCAAAAATCTTAATATTACTTGCTTTAGCAATACTTATTTTAATGAACTAAACTTAGATACACTTTCCATTAAACGAGTGTTTTGTTTAAATTATGATGAAACACAAGTATTTACAAATCATCATCTCAAAACACAATTGCACACACAATTACTAGCCAACAATTTAAAACCCAACAAACAACAACCAAACCTATGGCTTGCAAAGTTGCGCCAGCACAAGCTCCCCGAAGAAATAACATTAATACAAAAAGCAATAGATATAACTGCCACAGGTTTTAATTATTTGTACCACAATATAGATTCTTCTCATACCGAACATCAAGCGCAAGCAATGGTAGAATATATGTTTGCCTATAACGGTGCGCAATATCAGGGCTATCCTAGTATATGTGGTGCAGGTAATAATGGTACAATACTGCATTATACAGCCAATTCCGACTCTATATCTGCTAAGCAATTATTACTTATTGATGCAGGTGCAGAATATAATAATTACACTGCCGATATTACACGCACCTTAGCAACCAATGGAAAATTTACTACTGAACAAAAATTAATATATGAATTAGTGCTAAAAGCACAGCAAGCTGGTATTGATGCCTGTGTGGCAGGTAATGCTTTTATAGCTCCGCATCGTGCTGCACAAAACGTAATAGCGCAAGGCTTGCTAGACTTAGGCATAATAAAAAAAAGTACTGATTTTGACATTTATTTTATGCATGGCACTTCGCATTACTTAGGTTTAGATGTGCACGACGCAGGTATGTATGGAGCATTACAAGCTAACGAAGTAATAACCGTAGAGCCTGGAATTTATATAAAAAATGATAGTCCCTGCGATAGTAAATGGTGGGGCATTGCTATACGTATTGAAGATGATGTTCTTATAACCACCCAAAGTCCTTTAGTTATGAGTGCAGCAATACCCAAAGATATAGCCACTATGGAGAGGTTAGTGCAACGTAAGTAATTTTTTTTTAATTGCACTTAACCATAATTATCACACATAAAAATGAAATTATTATTCTTAAATTAATTACTAAGTATTTCAATTTTATATCAATGTACAATGGTTAATGTGCCATTTTTTCTTGGATTTTGAACCGCAAAATTATCTGAATTTTTCCTATTTTATTTATTCCCCTTTTGGTTAAGGCAAAAGGGAAATAAACAAATTAAAAACTGTTAAACGTTGCGTTTATGATTTTAATTTAGGAATTATTATTCTTTACAAGCTAATAATAATTTTTTAAAATCGTTGTGTGTTTACTTTGTTTAGCATGGTGTACACACAACTAAAGTTAATTATGATTTTTAGCATTAAAGCCCAATGAAACACCAACTCTAAATCCAGATTTGGCGGGCACTACGTAAGCATTTACAGGTAAGTTAAGTTTACCCGATTTAAATGTGCGCCCAAATGCAAGTATAAAACCTGAATTTAATTTTACATTTCCACGGCTGTCAAGGCGCTCAATAATTTCGTAAGGATTGGCAATGCCCGCATTATCTTTACTCCACTCGCCCTCTCTGCGCCAATCTCCGTTTGAATCATAATAACCGTAGGCTTTTGTAATAATATTAATAGTTGGACCTAAGGCAAATTCCCAACCATTTACATTGCTACGCAAACCGTGCAATAGCGAAAAACTGGGTATAAATAATCCTTGGTCTAAGCCCGTAATCATAGGTAAAAACTCAAACAAGGCTTGTATGTTACCTTCATTTAAATACTGTTTTTCAAACTGATATCCAAACTGAAACATTAATGGATAACCACCATAACCACCTGATGATTTGGACTCCATTAATATTTTGCCTGTGTTACCTGTAAAACCTACAAAACCTAGGCGAGGCCCATCAAGGCGCAAGCGATTTTTATCCGGATTATTTGATGTGTTATCAAAACCGTCTATTTTGGTAAGTTTGGCCAATAAATTTTGATCAACAGATTTTCCAAACATTGTTTGCACCACAATAGCCGTAAGGCTTTGCAGTTCTTCGGGCAGGTTCAAAAACTCTATAACGGTTGTTTTTTCTATACTTTTACTTTTTACATCAATGAGGCGGAGGGTATAAATAATAGATTTTGGATATTTTTCAATACTACCGCTAAGCATCTTGTCCGATTTTATTATTTCGCCTATTTCCGTAAGGCATATTTTACCA
>JACMRI010000152.1 GCA_014376525.1 Bacteroidia bacterium
CCCAACACCAATGCATTGTTGGATATGGTAAGTACAAGCAAAGGTATGCTTATGCCACGTGTAACTAGTGTGCAACGCCTAGCTATAAACAACAATACCGCTGATGCTACCATTGCAGGCTTGCAGGTGTACGACCTTACTACCAGCACATTTTGGTACCACGATGGTACGTTTTGGGTACAAGCCAGCAACAACCCTGATCCTAGCCTTGGTGCTATAAGTATATTTCCATATTTAAGTATTCCTACCGATTATTTAGAATGTAACGGTGCGGCAGTTAGCCGTAGCACTTACGCTGCACTGTTTGTAAAATTAGGTACAACTTACGGCGTGGGCAATGGTAGCACTACGTTTAACCTACCCGACTTACGAGGTGAGTTTGTGCGAGGGTTTGATAATGCACGAGGTGTAGATGCGAGTAGGGTATTTGGAAGTAATCAAGTAGATGATTTTAAAAGTCATACGCACACCCATTCGGCTATTCAAAATGAATTTGGAGGGTATTCGGCATTAGTTACAAGTGATTATTCAAATCCATGGTATACAGGACCTGGCCCGCATGCAACAGGAGCAACTGGTGGTGCTGAAACCCGCCCTCGCAACGTGGCTATGGTGTATGCCATTAAAGCCATACCTACCACTGTAACGTATGGTAGCAATACTACCGATGCGCAAACATTAAGTTTTACAGGCAACACCTTAACCATAAGTAACGGTAATAGCGTTGTGTTGCCAGTAGTGCCAGCAGGTTTAGTGCAACATTTTGCTAACGTTACTGCACCAGCAGGCTATTTAGAATGCAATGGAGCTGCAGTAAGCCGTACCACTTACGCTGCATTATTTGTGGCTATAAGTACATTATATGGTGCTGGAGACGGAAGTACTACATTCAATGTACCCGACTTGCGTGGAGAGTTTATACGTGGAGCAGATAATGCTCGTGGTGTAGATGCAGGTAGGGTATTAGGTACTGGTCAAACTGAAGGTTTTAAAAGTCATACGCATTTGTCAAATGTTGATGCGGGTGATTTGGGTTTAGCAAATAGCGTTGATGGCTCTCCACAAGGAAGAATGGCTCCTTACGCTAGAACATCAACAAATGTTGGTTTTACAGGCGGAGCGGAGACTCGACCACGCAACGTAGCTATGATGCCATGTATAAAGTTTTAAGCAAGCAAAGAATATAAACCAATACGCCAAGAATAAGAAATGATAAGCTGAGAACATACGTAAGACAACTGCGAAAGGAAAATTAATAAGGGCTTAAAAATTTTCAGCAACCATTCCAAAGTACATTCACAGTAGAGTTAAAAGTAAATAAATTATCACGTTTGGAATTTTACTTTTAAATGTTAGTTTTATAAGAAAGTTTAGTTTTAAAAAATTAAATAACATTTAGAAACATTCATGAAACATAATTATTATACTTATTTAAAGCAACAAATAATAGCGCATAATATACTTTTTTTTAGAGTGCTACTAAGCCTTGTGTTTTTAGGGCACGGCTTAGTATCGCTTGGTTATAGTAGTAGTATAAGATTGCACACAGGTATTTTAGAAGGAGTAAACTATACGCACTATTCTACCGAACAATTGCTTACTTATTTTGGTGTGTTTGATTTAGTTATGGCACTGTTAATTTTACTTACGTTTAACCGTTGGATATTGTTTACTGCACTTACTTATTTAATATTTGTATCAATAGCGGCATTCCGATTTTATCAATTAAAAACCGCGCAAACATTTGGTCTGTCCGAAACCATGCGCCGTATGCCATGGATGTTTTTTTGTTTGTTTTTAATTTTTAACAAAATAAAAAACAAGACTTATTTTCAGCTTATACGCATAGGTTTAGCGTTAGCATTTTTGTCGCACGGTTTAGCTTCGTTGGGTATATGGGGACTAAACGCAGGCCATGTAGAACTGGCTAAAATAGTTTTAAAAAACACGGAGGTTTCGGCCTTCATACTTACGTCGGGCTGTATTGATACTACTGTTGGAATATGTTTATTGATAGGATTGTTTAATAAATGGCTATCGTACTTTGCTATAGTATGGATAGCTGTAGTAGTTACAATATCGTTTATAGCTAGCTTCCCCGATGGCTTGTTTAGACTTGGTTTTTGGCTGGGCGCTTTTTATTTTTTGATAGACGAGCGTTGTCATTATAATATACTTAATAAATTTAAACATAATTAACAATAACTATTAATACCAAAGTATAATGAATACATATAGTAAGTTTTATTTTTTAATTTGTTTACTAGCATTAGCTTGCAATTGCAAGGCGCAAGAGTTTTGTAAAACTATAGCTATGGCTACTGCTACACATGGTAAACTAATAACTAAAACAGCTACAGGTTATGTAATAGTAGGAGAGAGTAGTAATAATAACTACACTCGAAAAGAGGTACTAGTATACACCACCAATAAAAATGGCATTGTGTTACAAGCCACAACTTATGGTGGTAACGAAAGCTACGCTATTAATGATTTTCGTATGAATGCTAACGGAGGTATAACACTATTGGCAGAGCGCTATTTGAAAAAGCGAGAGTCGCTATTACTGATGAATATTGATAGTGTAGCTAATGTGCTTCAAGCAGTGCCATACGACGAAAATGGCGCCGAAGTAGAACCTTATGCCGTGGTACAAACTAATGTTGGAGACAACATAATAGTGGGTTTTACCAAATTAATTACACCTATTGAAGGAGGATTTTATACCGCCAACAAGGAAGACCAATATTTTTATGTACTTAAAACCAATGTAAAAGGTAACAAACTATGGAGTAAATACATTGACTTTGGCGCTGGATCTACATCTGCTGCAACGAGTATAATTAAAACAAGTGCAACAGAGTTTATTATAGTAGGTTATTGCATTAAAAACAAAGTGGGCGAAACCGTTATTGTAAAAATAAACGATGCGGGTAATGTACTATGGAGCAAACGCATAGTAGGTAGTATGCAAAATTTTAAAACCTTAACGCTACTTAGTAACAATACCATAGCACTAGTAGGAACAAAACAAACCACAAAAAACAATACAACTATTTCGATTACAAACCTTAATTTAAATGGTAATTTATTATGGGCAAAAACTTACGGTGGTATATATAGCAGTAGCGCTCGTGGTGTAAGTTCCAACAAACAAGGTATAATATTAACAGGTATTACCCAAACATCAACCAAAGGAACTAATAAAGTATGTGTATTAAATATTAATTATAACGGATTACTTAATTGGGCAAATACCTATAATACAGGCACTTTTAACAATGTATCTAACCCTGTGCTAGATAAAGAATACATAGTATTTACGGGCTTAACTTATGGTGATAGTGCTGGTGTAAAAAGCATATTGTGTAAATATAAAAATGAATTTAAAAAAGAACGTAATGTGGTTTTTAAAACTAGTATTAATACTATACAACTAATACCTTACAAGTTACAATTTACACCTTTAAACCAGCCCATTTTTGCGGGTACATATACACCCAAAGACACTAAAGTAGCTAAAGTTATACTAAAAAGTACGGACATTAAATTTTAATTAAAACACACTCTGTATGAAAAATTTATATAAATATTTAACGGTATTAATAATTGTTAATTTAATAACCCAACAGTTATTTGCTGATGGTTGTAATACGGGTAGTTTTACAATGCGGCCAAGTTGTACACCTGGTCAGGATCCATTACACGCTTGTTTTAATCCTGGAACTTCTTCTGACGAGCCTGACAATACAGATTATACGTGGGATTTTGGAGATGGTCAAACTTATTTCCAAGCCAATAATGGTACGGCCGAAGTATGCCATACTTATACTACACCAGGTACTTATACTGTACACCTAAATGTATATGTTCATGGCTGTTTTAGCTGTTTTAATTTTTTTGATGTAGAATGCGATTTATATCAACAAATAACAGTGGGTACGCCCATTATTTCACAATCTTTACTCGCTACTAATATATGTGTTGGAGGAAGTGTAAATGGTGAAGCTACACTTACACTATCATCATTGGTGGGCGTAAAATGGGCGTGGGACCCTATAAATCTAGGCCCAATAATAATATCTAGTACAGAATTATCACAAACTAATTTATCTCAAGGTATGCATTCAGTTGTGATTCAGACCGCTTCGTGTGCTTACGTACATACTTTTAATGTAATAAAACCAACCATAGCAGATAGTGTAACTACCTATTACAATGCGCCCACAGGCACTACTATTCCTAATGTAAGTTGTAAGGGTTTTAACGATGGTGCCGCTTATGTTTCATGTATTGATTGTTCTACACCCGCAACATTTACTTGGAGCAATGGTTTTGTAGATGTGTCATCCGATAGTGTATCTACACAAAATAATTTAACAGCAGGTACTTATACCGTAAGTTACATAGACGCTAAAGACTGCGCCGCTTCTACTACAGTTACATTAATAGAGCCTTTGGCATTAGTGCTAACTACAACTGTAAGCCCAACTACATGCGGCACTGTGCCTATAGGTAGTGCAAGTGTTACCAATATTACTGGCGGCAATCCTGGTTATAACATAGTATGGACAGATGGTACAACAGCAATGACTAATAACAATTTACCCAACGGTGTTAGTTCATGCATAGTTACTGATACTAATGGCTGTGTTGCAATTAATTCAATTACATTAAACAATACTATACAGCCTATACCTACAATAAGTGCTAATAACGTGTGCGTATATAACAACGTAACATTTACTAACACGAGTACTGTAAGCGCATTAGGCGCCACGTACGATTGGGATTTTGGCGACGCTACGCCTCATAGTACCGCCATGTTGCCATTACATAAATATGCAACCGAGGGAAGTTATATTGTTACACTTATTGTTACCGATTTAAATGGCTGTATAGCTTCTACTACTGTAAATGTTGTTATTTACCCTAAACCATTAGCACTATTTACTTATAAAAATGATTGTGTATATACCCCCATTGCTTTTGCTAACGCTAGCACTATTGCCGTACCAGATAACATAAGCACATATAGCTATAATTTTGGCGATGGTTCACCTGCTGTTACCAACTCGTCTACTACACATCAGTATGCAAGTGCGGGTAACTATAATGTGAGTTTACATATTGTATCCAACAATAATTGTATAGCTGATACTAGCTTTCCAATTACTGCGTATGTAATACCCAAAGCGGAATTTAATGCAGATAGTAATTGTGTAAACACTCCGCCTAATGTATTTGTAAATCAATCAACCATATTACCTCCAGATGTGATACAATACAATACATGGAACTTTGGCGATGGGCAGTCATCAATACTTACTAACCCTACTCACGCCTATGCTATTAATAATTTGTATAACGCTAACCTATTAGTAGTGAGTAACCATGGTTGTAGAGATAGTATAGTACACCCAGTAAAAGTATTAGCTAAACCCCAGGCATTATTTATTGGCGATAAGTTAGAATCCTGCTCGCCATTATGCACACAGTTTAGCTACATAGGCACATCTACCAATATTACTAACTACAGTTGGACATTTGGTAACTACGCTACTTCAACTATAAGTAACCCTAATAAATGTTTTGAAAACACGAGCCACACCACTGATAATAGTTATAATGTAGGTTTAATAGTTAAAAATAATTTGGGCTGTTATGATACCGCCATCATAGCCAATTATCTAACAGTATGGCACAATCCCTTAGCGGCTTTTACCGCCGACCCAATAGTAACTACTACTTACGCCTCCGAAATAGAATTTACCAATACATCAGTAGGAGCTAACAGCTATGCATGGAATTTTGGAGATGGTACTAATAGTATTAAAATAAATCCGCTACATACATTTATCGATAGTGGTAAATATAATATTATGTTAATAGCCACTACAATTCACAATTGTAAAGATACGGCCTACGGCTCGTCTATAACCATAAATGCTGTAGCAGTGCTATTTATACCTAATGCTTTTACACCTAATGCCGATGGAGTAAATGATTATTTTAATATAAAAGCCTATGGTATAACCGAATATACATTAGATATATTTAACCGTTGGGGAGAACTTATAGCCACCATAAAAGATGATAATGGTACATGGAAAGGTGGCTGGGACGGTACCGACCAACGTAATAATACTGCTTGCAAACAAGACGTGTATGTGTGGCAATTGTATTACAAAAATATTTTTAATGTGCGTAAAAATCAAGCGGGAATAGTAACTTTAGTAAAATAATTAATTTAATAACCATAAAATTATACAGAAATCATGAAAAATTTTTACAGTTTTAAATCGCGAAAAATACTAACGGCCAACATTGCCAAATTGTTAGCAACGCTGGCATTAGTAATAACATTTATTACTGCTAATGCGCAGTATTGTACTACTAATTTGCATACATATCCTTATGTTCATGGTGGATATTGTAGTTTGGATAAATCAATAGACTCGGTGGCTATAATAGGTACTACGTTAGTTAATAACGCTATTGGGCTTGGCGATTCAACTACGGGTTATTCTAGTTATTCTGTTTCTGCTAATCTTACTCAAGGAGCTACTTATGTTTTATATTTAAACGCACTTTGTGAGGGAGATGCTTCCGCTTGGATTGATTATAATAAAAACAATACTTTTGATAGTACCGAATGGATTAATTTAGGTAGAAACACATTTCATTCTGCCAACGTTTCTTTTACAGTACCTACAACTGCAACAATAGGAAATACAACTATGCGAATACGCACATTGCTATGTTGCAACCCAACAAACACTGCAAATGATGCTTGTACCAACTTTTCTTCGGGTGGCGAAACCGAAGACTACGTTATAAACATAGTAGCACCCACAAGCATTGCAAAACAAATAAATACAGTTAATATAAAAGCATACCCCAATCCTACTACAGGTTTACTTACTATTGCACTACCCACTAATGAAGTGGCAAGCTACCAAGTATTTAACAGTATAGGACAGCTTGTTATAAACGGTACTTTTATTGATAATAAAATAGATTTATCGGCCTACCAAAATGGTACTTATACATTACGTGTAATAACAAGTAATGGTGTAAGCACGCAACGTATAGTAAAACAATAAATAATTTTAAAAAACCAAACCAAGATGAAAAATAATTACAACACATCATTAGCAGTAATAGTACTGATATTAATTTCAATAAATGCTAAAGCTCAGTATTGTACAAGTAGCCTGTACTTAATTGGAGACAATGCAATTGACTCCGTAGCCATTACTCCATCATCATTTACAGCTAATAACATAGGCATTAGTAATACCAGTACTATGTATAGTTCTTACATAACAAATGACACATTAATGGTAGGTAATACTTACATTATACACACCAAAATTAATGGTGGAGATGGAAGTGTAGGAGCA
>JACMRI010000153.1 GCA_014376525.1 Bacteroidia bacterium
CTTAGTTTAATTTTTTCTTTAAACTAGTTACTTGGTCTTGTAAATTACTTACCATGCCTGCTAGTTGATTTACATCCCATCGTTGTACTGTATTTGCTTTTTGAAGTATGTACACGGCTTTCCAAACTTCTAATACGTCTTCTTCGCTTACGTTGTAAGGTTCGTATATTGGGTTATCGCTAATTAAAGTAAGTTTATTTTTTAAACGATTATTTTTCATAATGCGTTTATACACAACTCCTTCGCTTTTAGATAATACAATATAGCTATTACTATTTTTTACTTCTTCTAAAGTTTCTATTTTTTCGCCTACAATTACGCTACCGCTTGGTGTTGGCAACATACTATCTCCAATAATTTCAAAGGCACGATACTGTCCTGGTGCCAGCATTGGTAAGGTAAAGGTGTTTAATTCATCTACAAAATCAGGATCGGCATAACCAGCTAAATAACCTGCGGCGGCTTTAACAGGTACAAACTGAATATCAACGCTTTGTGTTGCAATTTTTAATTTACGACGCTGTTCCATATAACTAGCACCTTTTGCTGCAGACAAGTCGCTAAGCAGCAATTCATCTAAACTTAATTTAAAAATACTACACATGGTTTCTAATACATTTAAACGTGGTTCTGCACGTTCTTCTTCGTAAGCACCAATTAGTGAGCGTTTGATGTTTAGCTTGTTAGCGAATTCCTCTTGTGTCCACCCACGAAGTTTGCGTAAGTAGCGAAAGTTTTTACCTGCATAACTCATAACTAATAAGTTTAGCCACGAATATACTAACAATTTTAGTTTGCTCAAATTTATTTTTCATTTCACTAATTAAAAACAATTACTCGAATTAAAATAGCTGACTAAAATGGAGTGCTTTTATTTTAGTAATAAGATTACTAGAATTTAAAATGATGTTAGATTAAATGAAAATAATTACCCATATTACACTAATTAAGAAATGTTGAATGAATTTATTTATGTGAAAGTGTGTGCAATAATAAAGCTGTTACACCTTTGTATGAAGTATGGCAGTATTAACCCACAGTGCCTATAGAACTGTCCCGAAATTTATCGGGATTTAACGAACAGCCCGACCTACCACAAGTGAGCACCTCAAAATGATTAATTATTAAATACTTATTGGTAGTATTTTGTATTACGTTTATTTTTAGCGTTATTGCCTATATTGCCACCCAAATTTGCTGTTTTATGAAGTCGAACAAATTAACAAACGCCATTTTACTATCAATGGTACTTGGCATAGTAGTGGGTTACATTATTCATACGTTTTGCCCTCCTGAAACAATTGCAGCTTTTGCTAAGAATATAAAATTATTGGGTACTATTTTTATACGCTTGGTAAAAACAATTATTGCGCCATTAGTATTTACCACTTTGGTAGTAGGCATTGCAAAATTGGGCGATTTGAAAACGGTGGGCCGTGTTGGAGGCAAAGCCATGTTGTGGTTTTTTTCTGCATCGCTAATAAGCTTGTTAATTGGGATGATTTTGGTAAATGTGTTGCACCCAGGTAGTTATATAGATTTAAACCAAGCAGACAA
>JACMRI010000154.1 GCA_014376525.1 Bacteroidia bacterium
CAACAAAAAACCAATGATATATTGGAAGTTAGAGTACAAGAACGCACCTTAGCATTGGCACAGCTTAACAACGAATATACACAAAGTGTTACCTATGCAAGTTATATACAGGCATCACTGTTACCATCGATTTCGTTAATAAAAGAACGCTTAAATGATTCATTCATTTTATATAATCCAAGGGATATAGTAAGTGGCGATTTTTACTGGTATGCAGATGTACAAACATCAACTACACCACATGTAGGCTTACAAGTGCTATGTGCTGTAGATTGTACTGGACACGGAGTTCCTGGGGCTTTTATGAGTTTAGTGGCTAATAATTTGCTTGATCTTACTGTAAAGCAAGAGAGTGTAAATACACCTTCAGATGTTATTGCTTTTTTAAATAAAAATTTGGCAAAGGCAATGAACAAAGAACATAGCGAACAAGTAATAAACGATGGTATGGATATTATAGTTTGTTCGTACCAACCTACAACTAAAACCTTGTATTATGCTGGAGCCAATAGACCACTTTATTTGGTAAAGCACAGTACTTTGGAGTTAATAGAAATAAAGGCTGTAAAAATGTCAATAGGTGGATATACACCACTTACGCAAGAGTGGGAAACCACTACACTACAATTAGAGTCGGGAGATTGTTATTATTTATCAAGCGATGGATATGCTGATCAGTTTGGTGGCGAAAAGGATAAAAAAATAACCACAAAACGTTTAAAGCAATTATTGGTACAAATACATCCACTTACTATGCAAGAACAACAACAAGCTTTACAAAATTATTTTACTACTTGGCAAGGTGATCAAAAACAAATTGATGATGTAATGCTTATAGGAGTAAGGGTGTAGACAATTAATTATTAGCTTATAGAATTTAACATTTAATTACTACCTATACCAAGCTTTACAGCACACACATTACAAGCCCACACAATATAAATACTACCACCAAATATATGCCTTATAAAATACATTCTACACTATACAGTAAAACAAAATGAAAACGAAAGAAGATATAGTAAACAACTGGCTACCTCGCTACACAGGTAAGCCTTTAGCAGAATTTGGACAATACATATTACTTACCAATTTTGGTGGATACGTTAAAATGTTTGCCGACGAATATAACGTACCCATTGACGGCTTGGACCGCCCAATGCAAAGTGCAACTGCCGAAAATATTACCATAATTAATTTTAGTATGGGTAGTGCAATGGCCGCTACTATTATGGATTTGCTTACGGCAATAATGCCCAAAGCAGTCCTTTTTTTGGGTAAATGCGGAGGTTTAAAAAAGAAAAATCAATTAGGCGATTTGATATTACCAATAGCAGCAATACGTGGCGAGGGTACAAGCAACGATTATTTATTACCCGAAGTGCCAGCATTACCAGCCTTTAGCTTGCAAAAAGCAGTATCAACTACTATTCGTAATTTTAATTTGGATTATTGGACAGGTACCGTATTTACTACCAACCGCCGTGTATGGGAGCACGACGAAGCATTTAAAGAATACTTGCGTAAAACACGTGCAATGGCTATAGATATGGAAACTGCTACTATATTTAGCGTAGGTTTTCATAACGAAATACCAAGCGGCGCACTACTTTTAGTGAGCGACCAACCTATGATACCCGAAGGAATAAAAACCGAAGACAGTGACAAAAAAATTACTATAGACTATGTTACCAATCATTTAAAAATAGGAATAGCATCGCTCAAAGAATTACAAAACAATGGATTAACAGTAAAACATTTGCAGTTTTAAATACACACACCATTGCCCTACATTTAACTAATGACCGAAGCCTTAGCTATTCTGCGCGACCTCAAAGCCAAAAACTATAAACCTGTTTATTTTTTGTGTGGCGATGAACCCTACTACATTGACCTTATAAGCGATTATATAGAAGAGAACGTGTTGGACGAAGGCGAACGTTCATTTAACCAAACTATACTGTATGGACGAGATGTAGATGGAGGAACTATAGCAGGCGAAGCCAAACGTTACCCTATGATGAGTGAGCATACGGTAGTAATAATAAAAGAGGCGCAACACATAAAAAAAATAGAAGATTTAGCAGGTTATTTGCAAGCACCTTTAGAATCAACCTTACTAGTGTTGTGTTACAAATACAAAACCCCCGATGGCAGAACCGACTTTGGTAAAAAAGTAAAAAAATTAGCCACTTATCTCGAAACTAAAAAACTTTACGATAACAAATTGCCCGAGTGGATAACTGCTTACGCCAGCAACCACAAGCTGCGCACACACCCGCAAGCTGCAGTAATGATGGCAGAATTTTTGGGTAATGACCTTAGCAAAATTGCTAACGAAATAAACAAATTAGCAATAAACTTGCCCGCAGGTAGCGAAATATTGGCAAGCCATGTACAAGAAAACATAGGTGTAAGTAAGGACTATAATGTGTTTGAATTACAAACTGCATTAGGACAAAAAGATGTGTTAAAATGTAACAAAATAGCCAACTATTTTGGCAAGCCTGGTAGCGATGCACCCCCACAGATGATTATACCCAGCCTATACGGCTACTTTATAAAAGTAATGCTCATGCACAAGTTAACTGATAAAACACAGGCTGCAAAGGTGCTGGGCGTTCATCCGTTTTTTGTAAAAGAATACGAAATAGCAAGCCGATTATACAACCCCATGAAACTAGTAAACGTAATAAGCACACTACGTGAATATGATATGAAAAGCAAAGGCATAAACGGAACCATTGATAATGCTGCTCTGTACAAAGAAATGATATTTAAAATATTGCATTAATGGTATTACATGAAACTTACTATTAACTCCAACATAGCATTGGTACTTGAGATTGCATTCAAAGATCAAAGCCCGAAAAAGAACGCTATAACGATTCGCTTACTGAAAACACAATAACTACATACAAAAACGAAACAACATTCCTAGCCTTGAACACTTTGGCAATACCAAAGATAAACAACTATTTAGTGTAAGGCTAGTGCTATGCATTACGTAGCTTAACCGTATATTTTTTTTAAAATTATTGGAAAGACAATTAATTAAATATAGCTATTACGACCGCGAAACATATTCGTTTTTAAACTTCAACAATATAAAAGATTACGACGAGTTGGACGAGCTGTTTTTTGAATTACTTGCCATAAAAAATGACCACGGTTGCTGAGCGTAGCCGAACCCCTTATAGAACATGGGATTCAGATAAGGTAAGCAACCGTCACGAAATGGCAAAATTGAATAGCAATGCAGAGAAGAATTAATTTGTATTTTTGACCCAAACAAAAAAAAACTATGTAATGTTATATATAAACTTAAGTATGCAAATTGCAGCTACTAAACACGCTGTAACGCTAATTTGCAATTACGTTTATTGCAACACGAGCACGGCTAAGGAGCTAACCATACTAAGAAACGCTTGTATGTTATTTTAGTATATTACGAAATCCACCAACGCATAGACCACGATTTTTTATATAAAAAACAAGTACAAGGCTGGACACGATTAAATAAAAAGCATTAAAAAATGATGGGTTAAACGAACAACATAAATTACCAATCTTAACTAATGCTATTCATTACATTAATAAATAAAATATCTCACCATTAAACCAAAAAACCAAATGAGTACAATACAACACATTCATGCCCGTCAAATATTAGATTCTCGAGGCAACCCTACTATTGAAGTAGATGTAATAACCGAAAACGGAATTATAGGAACGGCAGCCGTACCAAGTGGTGCAAGCACAGGCGCACACGAAGCTGCCGAGCTACGCGATGGTGACCCAACACGTTATATGGGCAAAGGTGTACTACAAGCTATTAATAACGTAACGGGCGAAATAGCCAACGAACTAGAAGGTTCTAGCGTATTTGACCAAGGCGAAATAGATGCTACAATGATAGCTATGGACGGCACCGAAAACAAATCTCGCTTGGGTGCTAATGCTATACTTGGCGTGTCGTTAGCCGTGGCGCGTGCTGCTGCACAAGAAGCTGGCTTGCCATTGTACAACTACATAGGCGGCGTTAATGCTAACACGTTGCCAGTGCCTATGATGAATATTTTAAACGGGGGCTCGCATGCGGATAACGCGATAGATTTTCAGGAATTTATGGTAATGCCTTGGGGTGCAGATACTTTTAGTGATGCGCTTCGTATGGGTACCGAAGTATTTCATCATCTTAAAAAAATATTAAAAGATAAAGGCTACAGCACCAACGTAGGCGATGAGGGTGGATATGCACCTAACATTCGGAGCAACGAAGAAGCTATTGAAACCGTTCTTAAAGCTATAGAAAGTGCAGGCTACCGCCCAGGCGAAGATATATGGATAGCTATGGACGCTGCTGCTACTGAGTTTTATGATGAAAAAACTGGTTTATATACGTTTAAAAAGTCAGACGGTAAACAACTTACTAGTCCCGAAATGGTTGATTACTGGGCAACTTGGGCTAACAAATACCCAATAATTAGTATTGAAGATGGTTTGGCAGAGGATGATTGGAGTGGTTGGAAAGCAATGACACAAAAAATAGGAAATAAAATACAAATAGTGGGCGACGATTTATTTGTAACCAATACCAAACGTTTGCAACGTGGTATTAACGAGCAAATAGCTAATTCTATATTAGTAAAAGTAAACCAAATAGGTACTCTTACCGAAACCATGAACGCCGTGCAACTAGCGCAAACCAACGGTTACACAAGTGTAATGAGCCATAGAAGTGGCGAAACAGAAGATACCACAATAGCTGACCTTGCTGTAGCATTAAACTGCGGACAAATAAAAACAGGTTCGGCATCACGTAGCGATAGAGTGGCTAAATACAATCAGTTATTGCGCATTGAAGAACTACTAGGAAGCAACGCACGTTTTATAGGACGTGATTTTAAATATTTGAAAAAATAAATTTTATAAATCCAAATTAAAATTTGGAGAATGGCTTTATATTTAAGAGAGTAAACAATTTGTACATTAGTATATAGTTATGCGCAGCACTCCAGTAGGTTGCGCATAATTTTTTTATTGCTACACATAATTAATTAACTAAAGTTGGTATTAATTAAATACCTTCGCAATCAAACCAAAAATACAACAATGGCAAATATAGTAGCAATAGTAGGGCGTCCGAATGTAGGAAAATCAACACTTTTTAACCGTTTAACTGAAAGTAGAAAGGCAATAGTAGATGAAATAGCAGGTGTAACCCGCGACCGCCATTATGGCAAGTGCGAGTGGGGCGGATTAGAATTTACAGTAATAGACACGGGCGGATATGTAATAGGTAGCGAGGATATATTTGAAGATGAAATACGCAAGCAAGTACGCATAGCTGTAGAAGAAGCCAATGTTATATTATTTTTGGTTGATGTAGTAGAAGGCATTACCGATATGGACACGCAAGTGGCGCACATGCTACGCAAATGCAAGAAAAAAGTAATATTGGTAGTAAACAAAGTAGATAACAACAAACGTATGGTTGATGCTACTGAGTTTTATGCCTTGGGTATGGGAGATTACTTTACCATGGCAAGTGCCACAGGTTCGGGTACTGGCGATATACTAGACGAAGTACTTAAAAACCTAGACCGTGAAGTTCCGCTTGATGACATATATGCACTACCTAAATTTGCAATTGTAGGCAGACCTAATGTGGGCAAATCATCATTACTAAATGCCTTAATGGGCGAAGAGCGCAACATAGTAACTGATGTAGCAGGTACTACAAGAGACACGCTACACACGCATTACAACAAGTTTGGACACAATTTTATATTAGTAGATACTGCGGGTATTCGACGTAAGACTAAGGTACACGAAGACCTTGAGTTTTATAGCGTAATGCGTGCCGTACACACCATTGAAGAGTGTGATGTAGTAATATTGGTAATAGATGCTACTGTAGGCTTCGACTCGCAGGATATGAACCTATTTGGACTTGCCATAAAAAACCGCAAGGGTATAGTAATGGTAGTAAACAAATGGGATTTAATACAAGACAAAACCAACAGTACACTACAGGAATATGCCGATTCTATTATAGAAAAACTAGCGCCATTCCGCGATGTACCCATTATATTTACATCGGCCACTACCAAGCAACGTATATTAGATGTGATGGACATGGCCGTAAAAGTGCATCAAAATCGGATTAAGAAAATTAAAACTTCGGTGCTTAATGAGTTCTTACAAGATGTGGTAGATCATAACCCACCACCTGCAAACAAAGGCAAGTACATTAAAATTAAGTTTTTTGCGCAACTACCTACACACGCACCCACCTTTGCAATATACTGTAACTCGCCACAATATGTGCGTGATGATTACAAACGTTTCATAGAAAACAAATTGCGTAAGGAGTACGATTTTACTGGTGTACCGTTGCAAATATTCTTTAGACAGAAATAAAATTATAATAAATTTATTATTTTTAAATGAAAAAAATATTAACCAACGACGGCATTGACGCTAAAGGCAAGCAACTATTAGAAACCGCAGGCTTTACCGTAGAAACTACCAAAGTGCCACAGGCCGATTTAATAGCCTACATAAACGCCAATAATATAGCCGTTCTTACAGTACGTAGTGCTACGCAAGTACGCAAAGACATTATTGATGCTTGCCCTAACCTAAAAGTAATAGCACGTGGCGGTGTAGGTATGGATAATATTGATGTAGAATATGCACGTAGCAAAGGTATTGAGGTTATAAATACACCCGCAGCATCGTCGTTATCTGTAGCCGAATTGGTGTTTGCACACTTGTTTTCGTTAGCTCGTTTTTTGAACGAGGCACACATAAATATGCCCATAGCAGGAAACGAAAAGTTTGATACACTTAAAAAACAGTACGCAGGCGGATTTGAACTACGTGGCAAAACCATTGGTATTATTGGTTTTGGACGTATAGGGCAGGAGATTGCCAAAATAGCATTGGGGGTAGGAATGAATGTACTAGCCAACGATTCTTTTACAAAAGAAGCTACAATAACATTACCAATAGCAATACTTAACAACCCAACTGTAACCATAGCTACCACTAGCCTAGACACTATTATTACCGAAGCAGATTTTATAACTATTCACGTACCAGGAGGCGAATTAATAAATGCAGAGCATTTAGTACGTATGAAGAAAAATGCTGTACTTATTAATGCGGCAAGAGGTGGTGTTATTAACGAAATTGATTTGATTACGGCCTTAGATAATGGCACTATTGCCTACGCTGCGCTTGATGTATTTACTAACGAACCAACACCTAATATTGCATTGTTGCAACACAAAAAAATATCTACTACGCCACACATTGGCGCAGCTACTTTGGAGGCGCAAGAGCGCATAGGCGAGGAATTAGCAGCACGTATAATTTCGTTTTTTAATAACTAATAACAGTACGGAGTTATGGCAATAATAAAACCATTTAAAGCATGGCGACCAGTAGCTAACAAGGTGCACTTGGTGGCTACACAATCTGTAGAGCGTTATAAGCCAGCTACGCTTAATGCTAAAATGAATGAAAACCCGTACACGTTTTTTCATGTTATAAAACCAGAGTTTAACCAAATGGTTAAGTCAAAAATAGGGTCGCCCGAGTTATTGCGTAAAATTAAAAATAAGTTTGTTGATTTTTGTAACGAAGGTATTTTTGAACAAGACGTAACCGCAGGATATTACGTATATGAACAACGCACACTTAACCATTCGTACACGGGTATTATTGCCTTAGCAAGCATTCACGATTATTTTAACGATGTAATAAAAAAGCACGAGAACACACTTTCTGAGCGAGAGTCAAAATTAAAAAGCTATTTGGAAATATGCGATTTTAATGCTGAGCCAGTATGTGTTACCTACCAAGATAATACTAAAATAAACCAATTGGTTAATAAAGTAAAAGAACAAACTCCTACGTACGATTTTACTACCACTGATAAACTTCGACACATATTATGGTATGTAAATGACACTGAAATTACTACCAAAATAGAACACGAATTTAGCACCATAAACGCTCTGTATATAGCCGATGGACACCATCGTAGTGCATCATCAGCATTGCTCGGAAAGTTTAAAAAAGAACAGAACCCTGCACATACAGGTAACGAAAGCTATAATTATTATATGGCAATATTGTTCCCTGAAAGCCAGGTACATATTTATGAATTTAACCGTTTGGTTAAAGATTTAAATAATCTTTCTTCTACAGAGTTTATAGAATTATTAAAAACTAATTTTGTAGTAAAAGAATTGCATAACAGTGTTCCTACTGTAGCTTACGAAATGTGTATGTACCTTAACAAACGTTGGTACACTTTAGTAACAAAAGATAAAATAATAGACCGTAGTAATCCTATAACATCGCTGGACGCAAGCATACTGTCGGACTATATACTTGCTCCATTGTTAAACATAACCGACCTTCGTACCGATAGACGTGTAACATTTATAAGCGGTACAAAAGGTACTAACGAACTGGTAAACCAAGTAGATAGCGGACGTTACCAAGTGGCGTTTAGCTTGTTTCCTGCTACTATGCAACAAGTAAAAAACATTGCCGATGTAGGCGGAGTAATGCCACCAAAAACTACGTGGGTAGAACCTAAACTACGCAACGGACTTACAATTTATAGCTTGAGTTAAATAGTAATAGCGTACTAATTTGATATTGATGTAAGTTGCCTTATTACAGTACTTAATTTGCTTAAATTACTATTAAAATTATGGTCTATTTCTAGTTTTATGTGGGTAGTGTTTTTATAGTTTTGCAAACCATTGGTGTAGCACTTATCATAGTATTGCATAAGTAAGGCTATCCACACATTACATTCGTTATTGGTTATAGCATCAACCGCAAGTTGTGTGTTTAGTCCGCCAAGGCGTTTGGTTAATGTTTTTGTTTGAGTTATTAATTGTTCTTTGTTTAATTCGCCGTATTCGTGCGCAATGCGCATTAGGCGGAGGTCGTAGGGCAATAATAGTTCTACAATAGGTGCTGCTTGCATTTGCACATATACCGCTCTAGGTAAGCGCAATTGTCCTATAGCTATACTTTCGTTTTCTACTATAAAATAATGTTGCGGTGTTTGGCTGTTGATTATGGTTGCTAATCGGTTTTCAAAATTTTCGTGCGTGCCTTGTGCTGGCATATCTATACCTCCATAAGCACTGCCTTTATGGTTGGCAAGTCCCTCCAAATCAATAGTGGTATAGCTTGCAGAGTAGGGCAATTGGTTAAGCAATTCTGTTTTTCCACTACCTGTTTTTCCGCCTAATACTATTAGGTTTAATGGTGCTGTAAATGTAGCTAGCACATAGTTTCTAAATTTTTTATACCCTCCTTCTAACACATATACTTTAAAGCCAGCCATACCCAACACCCATGCTAATATGTTGCTACGCATACCACCACGCGCACAATATATATACACTACACGTTGCGGAGCAAGTAAGTTGGCGGTATCAATAAACGATGCAAACAATGGGCCTACTAACTCAAACCCTTTATGCACTGCGGCTTCGCGCCCTTGTTGTTTGTATAGCGTACCTATTATTACTCGGTGTTCGTTACACAATATAGGTAAGTTACACGCATTGGGTATATGCCCTTTGGCGTGCTCGCTTTCGCTACGTGCGTCAATAAGTACGTGGTTTTTACTACCTGCTATAAACTCGTTTATTTCTAATTTTTTAATCATAACTAAAATTTATATTGGTGCAATTATAAATAGGATATACTATTTACGGAGACTATCAAAGCCCTAGTAAAACATGGGCTTCGACTTTGCTCAGCCACCGAGCTGTGAATATATTAACAAATATTATTTGCTCATAATAGGAGCAATAAACTTAATAGGCGCACTACCAAAACTCAATAGTTTTTCGTGAAATTCTTTTAAATTAAAATTAGCTTGTTGCTTTGTTTTTAATGTTTGGCGCAGGTCGTATATTTCGCTATAGCCTGTAAAATAAGAGCATAGCTGTACTTGTGTTAGTGTAGCACGTCTCCATTTGCCTTCGGCTTCGGCTTTTTCTTGGTAGGCCTCGTTCATTAATAAATTTAAGGCTTGGGCTTTAGTCCAGTTGTTTACGTGTGTATTGTAATCCAATATTGTATTGCACACTACACGCAAGTGCCATTTGTAATACATTAGCCACATTTCATCTTCTTGCACAGTGCCGTTTATCACTGTGTTTTTTGCCCAACCTTCTTCCATCATCATACGTTCAGTATATACTGCCCAGCCTTCTATCATGGCGCCATTGCCCAATATTGCTTTAATAATACTAGGCGATTGATTAGCGTATACCAGTTGCGCGTAATGCCCAGGTATAGCCTCGTGTATGTTTAATATTTGTAAGGTGTATTGGTTGTACTCACGCAAGTAACTTTCGGCTTCTTCGGGGCTATAGGCGGCTAACGAGCCTACGTTGTAATACGTGTTTCCATTTTTATCATAGGGGCCTGGTGCGCTTATGCTTGCGCCTGCCACTCCAGCCATCCATTCGGGCTCTTTGCGAACTACCAAAGGCTTAGCAGGATCCATGTAGATTAAGTTCTTTTGTTTTACAAATGCGGTAAGCAATGGTATTTCACGTTCTATTTCAGTTTGAAAATTTTGGCGTGATACGTGTGTTTTGCTTATGGTGGCTATAGCTTCACGCACCATTTCTTTTTTATTCGCAGGTAGTGGCACTTTTGCGTTTTTGTTTTTCCACCAATGGGCAGCTAGTGTAGCCATTTCAGTATTGAGTTCTTCTTTACGTTTTAATGCTCGTTTGTATATTTGTTCGGCAGTAGATTGCGCTTGAATTTCATACTTGAATTTCGCGAAAAACAAATCCTTACCAATTCTAAAATTTTTAAAGGCAACGTTGTTTTTTTGCATTTCGGTTTTTTTGCCTTGCAAAAAATCTATAAAATTATTGGTAGCATCTAACGCATTTTTCAATATTAAAAGATTTCCCTTTACGGCTATAATACTATCTTTTGCGCTGGTTTCTAAGTAGCTTACAGTTCCTTGTAATTGTTGTATAGCAAGGTCGGTATGTTCTAACGTGGGTGTAGTTATGTTTTGTTTGGCTGCGTTGTAATAGTTGTTAATATTGCGCAACAAGCCGTTTACGTTGGCAACTTTCATAGTTAAAGCAGCATTTTTATTGTTTAAAATTTCGGCAACCGTACCTCCTATGTTATAATTACTTGGGTTCCATTCGTGAGCTTTATATTCGGTAATACTCCACACGCTTTGTTTTAATTGGTTTTGTATCAACGCAAAATCGGTAGCGTTGTTTTGGTCAAGTTGGTTTATGTCAAGTTGGTTTAACGAATCTAAGTAGCTGTTGTTAAATGCTAAGTCAGCAACACGGCTAGTTACGTTGGGTATTATTAACACACTATCATAATCATGAAAACCTTGGCTAGTAGCCCATTGCGGATTAGCTTTCCATAGTGCGCTTACAAAACGGTTTTTAAATGCATCAAATTGTGCATTGTTAGTAATTGTATCTTTTTTGGTTTTAACAGTATTGCTTGTACAACTTACAAGGCTTACTAATACTGCGTAAAGTAGTTTTTTTTGCATAAAAAATAATGTGTAAAAATAGTGTGATTATTGATTCATAAATACTTTTCCGCTTCGCCAAGTATCCACTGCTAAGTACCAATAATCTCGGTAGAGTGCATTGCGTGTAAGCTCATAATCGTTATTAGTGAAGGGATTGTTTACTTTTGCAAACGCAAAATTTAACGACCTAAAATTATTTTCTTCTCCGTATATCCACGTTTCTGCCTCCATGTTTTTGTAGGATGTTTGCGGTTCGCCACATACAATATACAACATACCGCGGTCAGTTTTCCATCCTTCAGTATATGATGTATATTTTTCGTTAGCTGTTTTTACTCTACCATAATATGCACGTATAAGCTCACGTGCTTTGTTAGCACTACCCGCTATGTTTAGCCACACTTTATCTAATGCTTCTTTGGGGTTAGTAGCAGCAAGTAACTCATCGTACTCTTGTGTGCTCAATATGTAGCGCATAGGCAATATAAGTTGTTTGGAGTTGCTTACGTTGGGGTAATCGGGTGTGAACTTAAATAAAGTTACGCCCTCTTTTTTTAATGAATCTAATTGCAAATGATACAAACCTTGTTGTTTCATAGTTATTTGAAACTGCTTAGCTATATTGCTAACTATAGTAAATGAACTATCGGGTATAAACTTATAGGTTGCATTAGGCGTCATACTAAACGGTGGTAATGCAATAGGGAATTTTGTTTTAAAACAACGTGCATATATTTTTTTAGCACTACTGTTGTGGAGTAGTGTAATGGGTGTAGAGTCCGAATATACGTTGCTAAAATGAGGGTTTTGTGTAGCGGTACTTAGTATAAAATTTTGGCGATTAAGCATATTGGTTTTGTTTAACACTACAAAATGTTGTGCTTCGTTTTTACGGTTAACATCAGTAATTGTAATTTTGTAAGGTGTTTCAAAGTTGGGGGTAGCGGGTAGTTTAAGCGTTAATGTTATTTTTGCTTGTCGTTTATATTGTACCAACGGCAATGTAAACAGTGTAGTAAATGTATCTAAAGGTGCGTAGTTGCTTATACTTGTTAAACGATAGCTCTCTACTTTTAGTTGTGCGGTAAGTTCTTCTTCATTGGTATATTTAGCATACAATAGCTGGTCGTTAATAACCGAAATATATATCGTAGATGAATCGCTACTAGAATTGTAGGGTAATACTTGTGTAGCAAGCTGTGTAATTTGTTCTAGTGTAGCCTTAGTTTTTTTTTGGTTTTTAATAGCATTATAATTGCTAAAGCAACCCACCAAAAGGCTAGCTACTGCAAGTATTGCTACACTCTGTTTTAATTGAATTTGCATTTTTTTATACATATTATACTTCCATTACTCCCACTCAATAGTAGCAGGCGGTTTAGAACTTATATCATACACTACTCTATTTATACCTTTTACTTTATTAATTATTTCGTTGCTTACATGACCTAAAAATTCGTAAGGTAAGTGTACCCAATCTGCCGTCATACCATCAACAGATGATACTGCACGTATCGCTACACAGTTTTCGTACGTGCGTTCATCGCCCATTACTCCTACACTCTTTACTGGCAATAATATTACACCTGCTTGCCACACGGTATCGTATAAGTTATGCGTGCGTAAAGCGTTTATAAATAGTGCATCTGCCTCTTGTAATATAGCTACTTTCTCAGGGGTAATGTCGCCCAATATACGTATAGCCAATCCTGGTCCAGGGAAAGGATGACGCCCTAATATGTTTTCGGGTAAGCCCAATACACGACCCACACGGCGCACTTCGTCTTTAAACAATGTTTTGAGTGGCTCTATTACTTTTAGTTTCATTTTGGCAGGTAAACCACCTACGTTATGGTGCGATTTTATAGTTGCCGAAAGTCCACCATTCACACTCATCGATTCTATTATGTCCGGGTATATAGTACCTTGCCCCAACCACTTGGCGTCTTTTATTTTTTTTGATTCAATATCAAATATATCAATGAACTTTTTACCAATAATCTTGCGTTTGGTTTCAGGGTCTGATTTTCCTTTTAATGCGGTGTAAAATAGTTCTTTGGCATCAACACCTTTTACATTTAAGCCTAAGTTTTTGTATGATGCTAATACGCTTTTGTATTCGTCCTTGCGGAGCAAACCATTATCTACAAATATGCAATGTAAGTTTTTGCCTATTGCTTTGTGTAGCAATAAACCGGCTACGCTACTGTCCACTCCGCCTGATAGTGCAAGTATAACTTTATCGTTACCCAATTGTGCTTTTAGGCTTGCTATTGTTGCCTCCGCAAAGTTTTCGCTAGTCCATGTTTGTTTTACTTTACATACATTTTTTATAAAGTTTAATAACATTTTATTACCATCGGTACTGTGCGTAACCTCAGGGTGAAACTGCACTGCATATATGTTTTTATCCGTATTTTGATATGCAGCTACAGCTACATCAGTAGTACTGGCGCATACTTCAAAGCCTTTGGGCAATTTAGTAATAGTATCGCCATGGCTCATCCACACTTGCGATGCAGGTTTTACTCCCTTAAACAACACTGCATCTTTACTAATGGTTTTAATGGCTGCACGCCCATACTCCCTTATTTTGCTACGCTCTACTATACCACCATTTGTTTGTGCTAATAACTGCGCTCCGTAACATACGGCAAGTATAGGCAAGTTGCCTATAATGTGGCTAAGATTAGGCTTTGGCGCATCTTTTTGATGCACACTAAACGGACTACCCGATAGTATTACTCCCTTTACATTAGCACTAATGGCGGGCATGTTAGTACATGGATGAATCTCACAGTACACGTTTAACTCACGCACCCTACGTGCTATAAGTTGAGTGTATTGAGAACCGAAATCAATTATAAGAATAGTTGGTTGCATG
>JACMRI010000155.1 GCA_014376525.1 Bacteroidia bacterium
AGCTGCAACGGCAGTAGCCATGCAAATGCCGTATGTAAAAACAAGCATTATAAAAGAAGCCTTACAATCGTTTGGTGGGGTTAAGCGCAGGTTCGAATATATTGTGCGTACACCACGTTGTATTTATATTGATGATTATGCGCATCATCCTGCTGAGCTTACTGCATTTATTTCGTCAGTAAAAAAACTATATCCAACCAAACGGTTAACAGGAGTTTTTCAACCGCACTTGTTTACACGTACCCGAGATTTTGCTGCGGAGTTTAGTAAAAGCTTAAGCTTGTTAGACGATTGTATAGTGTTGCCTATATACCCCGCAAGAGAATTACCTATCGAGGGTGTATCGTCTGAGATGCTTATAAACAGTGTAACGAGCAACTATAAAGCTGTTGTACAAAAAGAAGATTTAATAGCGGAACTAAACCATTTACAACCCGAAATTTTATTAAGTATAGGCGCAGGAGATATTGATGCGTTAATTACTGCTATGAAAGAGTTGGTTTTAAGTTTAACCAAATAGTTAATAATTATAATGACCGATAAAACAACTCATATTCTTAAAACAATTGCATACAGCATAGCTGCGCTATGCCTTGTAATGCTTGCTATATATGGCTATACAAAGCAAATGCAAATGCCAATGAAAGAATTTGTAATAAATATAGACCGCACCAACGAACTCAACTTTGTAGATGAAGACGATATAAAAGAACTGTTATTAAACAAAGGTTACAAAGTAATAGGCGATAATTATGCTACTATAAACGTAAGCAATATAGAGCAAACTATAGATAACGACCCATCGGTAATGAAGAGCCAAGCCTATAAATCTATAAACGGAACATTAACCATAGATGTAACCCAACGCACGCCATTGGTTAGAGTTATGAACACCCGCAACGATAGTTATTACATAGACCAATTAGGCAAACTCATGCCCTTGAGCGATAAACATTCGCAACGTGTACTTGTGGCTAATGGCAACGTGTTTGAGTCGTTTGGAACTTTTTATCATTATGATTTTTCTAAAACCGAAGCGCAAGATTCTATACTAAAACACACCAAGCTTGACGATATTTACCGTATTGCAAAATACATAAATGACGACGAATTTCTTAAAGCACAAATTGAACAATTGTATGTTGATAAAGACTTCATACTCATTCCTAAGGTAGGCAACCAAAATATTATTTTAGGCGATGCAAGTAATGTAAAAATTAAGCTCGATAAACTAAAGGCTTTTTACCTACAAGCGTTTAATAAAATAGATATAAATAAGTACAGTACCCTCAATTTAAAATACGCCAACCAAATAGTTTGCACTAAAGCAGCACAATAACAGCAATGGATAACTTTACACCCAAAGACGACATACAAGACATAGTAGTAGGCTTAGACATTGGTACTACCAAAATAGCTGCTATAGTGGGTACACGTACCGCTAATGGAAAAATAGAAATAAAAGGAATAGGCAAAGCAGAATCGGTAGGAGTAATGCGTGGCGTGGTTACACACATAACGCCCACTATAGAATCTATAAAAAAAGCAATACAAGACGCTATTGAAAAAACTGGCGTGGACATAAAGGTTGTAAATGTTGGTATAGCAGGGCAACACATTAAAAGTTTGCAACACAAAGGCTTGCGTACACGAACCAATAAAGATGCTGAATACATAGCTCAAGATGATATTGATGCCTTAATTGAAGATATGCACAAGCTAGTAATGTTACCTGGCGATGCAATTATACACGTTATTCCGCAAGAATATATTGTAGATAACGAGCAAGGTATACGCGACCCAATAGGTATGGCAGGTGTACGTTTGGAGGCAAATTTCCATATTATATCGGGGCAATATACAGCAATTAAAAATATAAAAACATGTGTAGAGCGAGCCGACCTTGAAATAACCGAACTTATACTAGAACCATTGGCCAGTGCCGATGCCGTAATAGCTAACGAAGAAAAAGAAGCGGGCGTAGTACTAGTAGACATTGGTGGTGGTACAACCGACGTGGCAATATTCCACGATGGTATATTGCGCCACACCGCAGTAATACCATTTGGTGGGAACATTATAACCGAAGATATAAAAGAGGGCTGTACTATATTGCGCAACCAAGCCGAATTATTAAAAGTAAAATTTGGTTCGGCATTAGCTAACGAAAATCAAGAAAACGAAATAGTATCTATACCAGGTTTGCGTGGGCGTGCACCCAAAGAAATATCGCTTAAAAACTTAGCGCATATAATAGAGGCACGCATGGAAGAAATCATAGAACACGTGTTTTATGAAATTAGAAATTCGGGATACGAAAAAAAATTAGTAGCAGGCATAGTTGTTACAGGAGGTGGTTCGCAGTTAAAACATTTGCAACAACTGTTTGAATACACTACAGGTATGACTACGCGAATAGGCTACCCCAACGAACACCTTAGCGGGAGCAACTCCGAGGATATATCAAGTCCATCGTTAGCAACAGGCGTAGGTCTTGTTCTTAAAGGATTTCAGTTTGTAGATAAACAACGCCGCAAGGACGAACTAAACGGAGTAAATACACCTACTAAACCCGAAGTAAACTTAGGCTCGCAAAAAGTAAGTGGCAAAGGTTTGTTTAAATCCATATTTGAAATATTTAACGAAGACACAAAATAGAACTTATGCCAAACGAAAACTATTTTGAAGACTGGGCGTCGCAATTTTCAAATGAAAATGAACCCTTAAAAAACGAAAATTCAGTTCCGCTTAATCATGAAACGGAAGAATATATTGGCAACAACACACTGCCCGAAGTACCAATAAATACAATACACTCAATCAACGAACTATTAATTAGCACACCACACACAAATCACACTATTATGGAAAGTACACCACACACCACAGCATCAATAATTAAAGTAATAGGAGTAGGCGGCGGCGGCGGAAACGCAGTAAATCACATGTATCTTTCGGGTATTGAGGGCGTAGACTTTGTAGTATGCAATACTGATGCTAAAGATTTGGCCAAATCGCCTATTGAACACAAAATTCAAATAGGAGCTCAACTTACCGAAGGGCGTGGTGCTGGTGCAAAACCCGAAGTTGGAAAAAATGCTGCTATTGAAAACATAGACGAAATTAAAAATGTATTGCAAAATACTAAAATGGTATTTATAACCGCTGGTATGGGTGGCGGTACTGGAACTGGTGCAGCGCCTATTATTGCAGGTGTTGCCAAAGAAATGGGAATACTTACTGTGGGTATTGTTACTATACCATTTAGCCAAGAGGGCGCAGTAAAACGCCGACATGCTGAGGCTGGTGTAATAGAAATGCGTAAAAATGTAGATACACTTATAGTAATATGTAATGATAAATTGCGCGAGATGCATGGTAGTTTGCCATTTACACAAGCGTTTGCCAAGGCTGATGATGTATTGGCTACAGCGGCTCGTTCTATTGCCGAAATTATATCTACAACAGGTATTATTACACAAGATTTTAACGACGTACGTACCGTAATGGAAAATGGTGGTACAGCCATAATGGGTATAGCCATTACACACGGCGAAGACCGCGCGCAACGTGTAATAGAAAGTGCATTATCATCGCCTTTATTAAATGATAACAATATAAAAGGGGCAAGCCAAATATTGTTAAGTATTACTTGTGGTGCCGAAGAAGCTACTATGGACGAAATAGGAGAGATACAAGATTACATACAAAACGAAGCAGGCGAAAACGCTAACATTATTCTTGGTTTAAATAAGCAAGAAGAGTTGGGCGATGCCATGAAATTAATATTGATAGCTACAGGTTTTGAAAGTAGTAAAAACTTAGGTTTTGAACCCACTGCAGTTGCCGAAAAAAAAATTAATGTACTAACCGACGATAGTAATTCTAAATTATACAAAGCCACCGAAACACCCGTGGTTGCTAGTACTCCAATAGGAGTTTCGTTTGAAAGTACTACAACCATTAAAAGCAAATATAATGTAGAAGACGAAAATGGTTTTATGTTAAAAAAAGTTGAGCCAACTTTAGATACTACTAACCAAATTCAACCTACGTTTAATAATAGCACTACTACCTCTGCATCGTATGAAGATGTAGTAAACACACAAACGGAAGAAAAAGAAGAGGAAACAATAGTTGAACACACTTTGTTCTCAACTGTGGAAGAGGAAGAGGAAATTAACGAAATAGAATTTACAACCACAACCACCGAAACTACTACGTACTCAAGCGTTACATCCAACGATGATATTCCGTTTGAAATAGTTTCTACCAGTACATCGCACAAAGAATTAAACTTTACTACCTATACCAAAGATGAAGAAACTGTAGCGCAAACTCCTACTACTAGCACCGAAACTACAGAGCGTAAAGTGTATGACTTGCAAGGAAACTCAGTGTTTCAAGAGCAACCAAGTAAAATGGAGCACATAGAGAAAAACAACGATGAACGCATTAAAAAATTAAAACAATTTAATGCCATATTAAAAAGTCGTTCGGGATTAGCCGATATGGAAAACGAACCAGCGTACCGCCGTAAAGGTGTGCAGTTAAACGACGTTACGCCAAGCGACCAAACTGACGTATCTCGTTTTACACTATCGGAAACCGATAATAACAAAACCGAAATACGCCCAAACAATTCGTTCTTGCACGACAACGTGGACTAATAATTTTGTTAGCTATATGATTATAAATTGGAAAGCGCTCTTACTAAATGTTTAGTAAGAGCGCTTTTTTTATATAGTATTCATACATTTAAGTATAATATGTAATAATAAGATTGTTTTTTAATAAGCTTGATTCATTTAAATATTTTAGACCCATTATTTAATTATTATTAATGCAACTTTGCTACACATTAGCAATAGTTACTGTAACACGCGTTTAAAAATAACAGTTTTTATGAGTAGCAAATTGTCTTTTATTTCTTTTACAAATTTGTTATGATTTACTCCTTTTAATTAAAACATATTATAGGCCTTCTAAATGCACTCCTAATTAAATTATTAGAAGAAATTTAAACAGGTAATTAACGTTTTTTTAAACCATCGTATAACAAAGCAAGCGATTGACGATGTGTAAAGTATTTATAAATCCAATTTACGAATACAATTATTCTGTTCTTAAAACCTATCAACAAAAATAAGTGCAAAGTCATCCAAACAATCCATGCAGGAAATCCTTGAAAACTTAATGCAGGACTAGCTAAATCTACCACGGCTTTATTGCGCCCTACGGTAGCCATGCTACCTTTATTTACATAGTTATAGGGCAATATTTGTTCATTCTTAGCAAGACGTTTAAAGTTTTCTGCTAAGTTTTTGGCCTGGTCTATAGCAACGCTTGCTAATTGTGGAAAACCTTTGGTGTAAAGTTCTGTTTCTATAAACGCAATATCTCCTAGTGCAAATATATTTTGGGTTAAATGAACACGATTAAACAAATCTGTTTTTAGTTGATTTGTTTTTGTTATAATTAATGGATTGATTCCTTGTGGTGAATTTCCTTTAACACCAGCAGCCCATATAACAAAGGTAGATGATATTGTAGAATCATCTTGCAGCACTATTTTAGCTCCATCATAGTTTTTAACCAGTGTGTTGGTTTTAACTGTAACACCCATTTCTTCTAAATATATTTTCGCTGTTTTAGAAGATACAGCACTCATATTCGACAATAATCTATCACTTCCTTCAATTAAATAAATAGACATTTTTGTAAAATCTAATTCGGGATATTGGTAGGGTAAAGAGTCCGATTTCATTTCGGCTAAAGCACCACTCAACTCCACGCCAGTAGGGCCACCGCCTACTATTACTATTGATAAATTTTTAGTATTATCAAACGTTGTCGATGATACTGCGTCTTCGAAATGTTGGATAAGTGTATTACGTATTTGCAATGCGTCCCAAGTTGATTTCATAGGAAAAGAAAATTCAGCAATAGCAGCATTTCCAAAATAATTAGTAGTAGCGCCTGTAGCTATTACTAAATAATCATAGTTAAATAAACCAGCAGAAGTTTCTAATGTATTAGTAGCAGTATTAATAAAATTTACATTGCCTATGCGTATGCTTACATTTTTGCTTTTTTCAAAAATATTGCGCAACGGAAATGAAATATTACTGGCGTCTAAATTTGCAACAGCTACTTGGTAAAACAATGGCTGAAATTGATGGTAATTATTTTTATCAATTAAAGTAATGTTATATGCCGAATGATTATTTAGCATGCGGGCTAATTTAAGTCCAGCAAAGCCTGCACCTATTATTACGATGTGTTTTTTGTTAGTCATTTATTTCGATAAATATCCTCCATCAATCTCGAGTGTTGTACCCGATATAAATGAACTTTGATTAGAAGCTAAAAAAATAAAACCATCAGCAATTTCTTCGGCTTTGCCCAAGCGTTCCATAGGGTGCATAGTAACTATATGCTGTAGGTCTTCGCTCTTAAGTTGATTTAATAGCGGCGTGTCAATAAACCCTGGGCAAATAGCATTTACTCTTATGCCTTGTGTTGCATATTCTAATGCGGCAGTTTGTGTAAGCCCAATAACGGCGTGCTTTGCAGCCACATAATGTGCCGATGCTGCAAAACCAACTTTACCTAAAATAGACGACATATTGATTATTGCGCCACTTTTTTGTTTTTCCATTTGTTCTAATTCGTGTTTCATACAATTAAAAACACCGTTTAAGTTTACGCTTATTACTTTTAACCATTGTTGCTCTGTCATATCACCCACTTTACTTGGCTCGCCGCCTATGCCAGCGTTGTTTAATGCTATATCTAATGTTTTAAAAGTAGCAATTACTTTTTGGATAGCAGTTTTTACTTCTGAAAATATGGCTACATTACATTCAATAAATATAGCATTAGGGCTTTCTAGTTTTATTTCGGCCATAGTCTTATCCACCATTTCCGATTTTATATCTGCTATTGCAATATTTGCTCCTTCTTTGGCTGCCGCTATTGCGCAAGCCTTACCAATACCCGACAATCCACCAGTGATAAATACGGTTTTGTTTTCTAATTTTTTCATTGTTAATATTTTTTTTATAGACTTGTTAAGTCAAACCATTGTTTTAAAAACTATTATAAATGTTTTTATACAGCTTTCTATCTATGGTTGGAGTTCACAATAGTATTTACCAATGTTTTTTTTTGGGTGGATTAACACTATATAATTAAAATCAACATCTTAATCAATAATAAATTACTTACCATTAAATAACCACAAAAACTGCACTTGTAATTTTACATTAACTAAATTTTTCACAACAAATACTTTGCCTATATTAAGATTGATACATTGAAGTTTTAAGTAAACTTGTGTTACTTAAAAATAATTTTTATAGTAGGCTGTTTAAGTTGCTTTAATGCACTCCTAGTATCTATAAAACCATGCATGGACTATGCTATTAGTCTCTTAAAAAATATAGATGTTTTTTACAGTTTATAATTACTTATAGTTTTAATTATAGCGCAATAAATTTATTTATTAAAGAGGGTACGAATAGTAAAAATTAATAAATGTGTTAACCACAAATTTTATTTTAAACTTTTATAAACTAGGAATGAAAAGTTAGTTTAAATTACACTACTTTTTTCCAGTACAATGTTTTAGTAAATACCCCCTTTCTAGCTATAATTTTTAGTTTGTTTGGATAGAGTATTAATTCGCATTTTGCAGTTATATGTTCTCGTGGATTTAATACTACACCTTGCCACTTGTTTTCCGAAAATTTTACATCTTTAAGTACAACTATGTTTTGTTTTGCTGTTTTTCCTACAAAAGATTTCCCTAAAACTGATATAATTATAATATCTCCTTTTGGTGCTTTCCATTTTCCTACAAAGTTTTCTTTTTTGTTTTGTGCAAATGCTTGCATTTGTAAAAATAAAAATAGAAGTACTACTGATGTTTTTATACGTTTATTCATTTTTTTTGTTGTTAAATTGTTTATTAATTATTAGGGTTTAATTTCTTTATCTTTTAGTAAATTACCATTGGCTTTGTAAAACAAAATATGTTTTTCTCTACCTTTTTCTACCTCTACTTTGTATACTTTTGAATCATCTTTATAACCGTCTTTAAAAATTTCTTCTTGCCACTTGCTTAATTTCCAATTAGCATATGTACTTTTGTTTATAGCAACTAATACAGCCTCTGGTAACTCATTTACGGTTGTATATGTAGCAATTTTTTTACCTACATTTGAATAAATAACCTTAAATACTGTTTTGTCTTTTGTAAATTGCACTACATAATATTCTGGGTTTTTATCGCAATATAAATTTGGATTGTAGCCGTACCAATCATCTTCGCACAAAAATGTAGGATAGCCGTACCAACTTTCGTTAGTGGTTGATGTATATTCGTTGCGGAGCGCATCTATTACTGATTGTGGTACAAGTTTCTTTTTAATTTTAACGGGTAGTTTACAGCTTTGTTCTGTACACATTACAGGTATTTGAGCAACAACATTTAGTGAAATTGCTATAGTTAAAATACAACTTGCAAATAGTATAGTGGTATAAAGTTTCATAGTGAAGAATTATTAAAAGTTTATAAAAACGATAGCGATTTTTCTCATTAACTAAAAATAGTGTTTAATCAATTAATGAGTTTTCGTATTCTACTTCCAAATCATTATCAACACTCCATACACCTGGCGTCTTCCATACTATGCGACCAGCTTCGGTTTTTTGATACATTGAATTTACTGTGCCCGATAATGTAACGTTAGTGCCCGAAACAGTAACTTCAATATTTTGCATTTCTGTAGACCAATTTAGGCGCAATGCATTTTCTACTTTTATTTTCTCAATTTGATCATAAGATTCGGCTTTAATAGTAATGTTGTTGGTAACTCCAATAACGCTTGTTAAGTTTTTAATTAGGTTTTTGGCAGCTTCTTTTTGAAAATTCCAAGCTAATTCCCCATCTAAGGTAATCCAGCCGTTTTCAACTTTTACTTTTATTTTGTCTTTTGGTATTTCCCAATTCCATTTAATAGCATTTAACACATCAATTGCAATTTCATTATCATCTTTTTTGGCACAATCGTCAGCAAATTTTAATTCTATTTTTTCTACTATTGCTTTTACTCCTGCAACATGTTTAGTAACTGTTTCGGCTTCTATTTTTTTGGCATAGCTGTCTACACTACCTGTTAATGTAACTATACCATCTTTAACTATTACACCTATCTCTGCGGCATTTAATAAAGGTTCCCATTTAATTGCGTTTTGAACATCTTTTTGCAACACTTCGTTGGTTTTCATTTTATTTAGTTTTATGTTTAATAAATTATTTTCCTCAGAGTTGCAAACTTAGGATGTTTGTAAACACAAATCGTTACACAATATATTTTCATAGTTATATTATTTACATATTTTTATAAATATGTTGTTCAAAACTCTTACAAAGCTTACCTAAATTTGCATATTAAATTTTAAACAACAATTTAAAAAATATTCTGCTTTATTGCAAATGTAATTAAAGTTTAAATAGAAATTCTGAGTTCAGCCTTTATTTTTCAAATAAAATATATCTGTATCATAAGTAAAAATAGGAAGTTTTATACAGTTTATTTTACAGAAGTTAATACTTCGGTTATGCTTATTAATCTACAATTATCAACATTACTTATTTAGTAATGCTGATCAATGGCAAATAAAATCACTAAACAATTAATAAATATGACTTGTAGAAAGCATAACCATTTATATGTCCTTCTAAAAAACGAAAATGACAACACTATAGGTGTTGTCATTTTCGTTTAAATAATCAATCTACTTAAAGTTGTATTTATTATTTTAATGCGTTTTATGATCTGCCAGTTTCCATAGCCACGATGCTACTTTTTCGTTTGCCGATGGCATTTGTATAATGAATAAATTAAAGCCTGTTTTACTCATACGCCAATCAACAAGTAGCGTTCCAACGGTTAAATCAAAAACAAATATTTTTTTAAAATGATGTTTGCTATTGATGCCTGCCAAATGGCATACTTGCATTGATTTTTGTAAAGCCTCCACTATATTTTCGTCCGAAAAATTATCGAGAAACGAGATGTGTCTTAACGAGTATATAAGCATTGCATCGTAAAATGTATTTTCAATTTCATTTTTAGAAAATTCGTTACGAATAGAAGGGTAGTGTATAATGCTATCTGTTTTCATAATATCAAATGGGATTAGATAATTTTAGTTGTTCAAAAAGTTCTTTTTGTGTATCAGTTAATTTATCAGGGATTTTAACATCTAGCTGAATGTACAAATCGCCAAATTCGTTTGTTTTATCATATACAGGCATGCCCTTACCCTTTAACCGAACTTTTTTACCACTTTGAGTTCCTGCTACAATTTTTAATTTTATTTGACCCGATAGTGTATTCGAAATAATTTCGCCTCCTAGCACAGCGGTATATAAATCAATGTTTTGTGTACTATATAAATCATTCTCTTTGCGCATAAATTGTGGTTGAGGAGTAACCTTAATACGAACAAACAAATCACCTCTGTGTGCTTCGCTGCTCCCTTTAGCTCCTTTAGATTTTATGCGTAATAGTTGGTCGGTATATGCACCAGGTTTTGTAGTAACACGTAGTTTTTCATTTTCAACCTCAATTATTCTTGTAGTACCTTGGTAGGCTTCGGTTAGGTTTATTTGCATTTCTGTTTCATAATCTCCACCTTTAAATTCGGAATTTGCACCGCGTTTGCCCTGAGTTTTTCCGCCAAAATATTGTTCGAAAAAATCGGTAAAATCTTCTTGTCCGCCATTTCCAAAACCTCTATTGGGTCCGTTTTGATAATAACCTTGGTTACTTGTGTTTCCAGTTCTTTGATTACCAGCCTGTTCGTGTTGTTGCCAGTTTTCGCCTAATTCATCGTATTTTTTTCTTTTTTCGGTATTGCTTAAAACTTCATTGGCTTCGCTAATGGTTTTAAATTTTTCTTCGGCGTCTTTATTGTCAGGATTTTTATCTGGATGATATTTTACAGCTAAAGTTCTGAATGCTTTTTTTATTTCATCTTGACTAGCTTTTTTATCTACCCCAAGTATTTTATAGTAGTCCTTATATTCCATTGGCATATTTATGTTGCTAATACAACCTTTTTCTTAAATAGATGATTATTTTTTTTGGCTTTAGGCTTTATTTAATGCATCCGTATTTTCCAATACCATTGTTGCATCTTTAGCTCCCAAGTTCATTAATTCTATTTCGCACGATAGTATTATTTCGTCTCCTACCACAAAACCTCCAGCTTCAATAACCGTGTTCCAAACTAAGCCCCAGTCGCTTCTATTTATTTTTCCAGTAACGCTAAAGCCAGCTTTTTCGCTACTCCAAGGGTCTTTTACAAAGCCTCCAAATTTCACGTCTAGTTTTATATTTTTAGTAATGCCAAGCATAGTTAATTCTCCCCATAATTCATGATTACCCTTAGCGTCAACTTTTCCAATAGAGCTTGATGTAAACGTTATTTGTTTGTGATTTTGCACATCAAAAAATTCTGCACTTTTTAAGTGTCCATCGCGTTTTTCATCTCCAGTATTTATTGATGATGCGTCTATCCATAAATCTATTTCGGCTGTTGTAAAATCTTTATTGTACGTATAAATGCTTGCATCAAAGTTTTTAAAACTGCCTTTTAAATGCGAAATCATTAAATGTTTTACTTTAAATTGAATTGTACTATGGGCAGAGTCTATAGACCACTTTGTTTGAGTTTGCATTTTGTTATTGTTTTAAAATTGTTGTTAAAATAACTATAGATTTATTTTTTCAAATCCTCCTCAATCATTCTCTTTTTTTCCTGATATTCTTCAGTTGTAATTTGATTAGAGGCTAATTGCTTTTTCAAAATATACAAAGGCGATTCGTTTTTGTTTCTTTGCCCAGGTATATCATAAGGTGTTGCAAATATCCAAAAAAGCATAATGCCCCAAATAAACCACCA
>JACMRI010000156.1 GCA_014376525.1 Bacteroidia bacterium
TGTAGATTTTCCGTTGGCGCTCATAGCAGCTATAAGCAACGCAAGTCCTGCACGTATGTCGGGAGAAGTCATAGAAATAGCGCGTAAGGCAGTTTGTCTGTTAAGCCCTATAACCGTGGCACGGTGTGGGTCGCACAGTATTATTTGAGCACCCATATCTATTAATTTATCTACAAAAAACAAACGGCTTTCAAACATTTTTTGGTGTACCAATACACTTCCTTTGGCTTGTGTGGCTACTACCAGTATAATACTAATTAAATCGGGCGTAAAGCCTGGCCATATTTGGTCGGCAACGGTAAGTATAGAGCCATCTATAAAAGTATCTATTTCGTAATTTTGTTGTGCGGGTATGTATATATCATCGCCTCTGCGCTCTAATTTTATGCCTAAGCGTTGGAAAGTACTTGGTATAATACCGAGGTTATCCCAGCTTACGTTTTTAATGGTAAGTTCGCTTTGCAGCATGGCAGCAAGCCCAATAAAAGAGCCTATCTCTATCATATCGGGTAGCATGGTATGCTCTGTGCCGCCCAGTTTTTCAACACCAGTAACGGTTAGTAAGTTAGAGCCTATACCCTCTATTTTAGCACCCATACGCACCAACATTTTACACAATTGTTGCAAGTATGGTTCGCACGCTGCGTTGTATATAGTAGTTACACCTTCGGCCAATACTGCCGCCATTACTATATTAGCCGTGCCTGTTACCGATGCTTCGTCCAGCAACATATATGTGCCTTTTAGTTTAGGCGATTCTATTTTATAAAACTCATTAGCGTCGTCGTACGTAAATGTTGCGCCTAGTTTTTGTAAACCTTCAAAGTGCGTATCTAACCTGCGTCGACCAATTTTGTCGCCTCCTGGTTTGGGTATATATCCACGCCCAAAACGGCTAAGCAAAGGACCTACAATCATAATAGAACCGCGAAGTGCAGCCCCTTTTTTCTTAAATTGTGCACTGTTTAAATAATCAATATTTACCTCTTTAGCTTCAAACGAATAACTATTGTCGTTTAGCTTATGTACCTCCACACCCAAGTCGCCCAACAAATCAATGAGTTTGTTTACATCTACAATATTGGGAATGTTATGTATAATACATTTATCTGCCGTTAGTAATATTGCACATAATATTTGTAAGGCTTCGTTTTTAGCTCCTTGTGGAGTTATTTCGCCCGATAGTTTTTTACCGCCTGTAATTTCAAATGATGCCATGATAGATGTGTTTTGTTGTACAAACTTATTAAATATTTAATGTTGTTGTGTATTTATTAATCGAAACAAAAATCTACTTTGCAATTTAAAAATGTTTGATGTAATAGACGAATAGCAAGCTGTTTATTTTGGGATTTTACGACCTCTATTAATTTGTAATTTACTTTTGTTTTGTCAAGTAAAATAGCCTTAGGGTCTGCTGGAGAGTACCCTAATTAGGAATAGCATTTTTCCATAAAAATATTTACGCCTCAAATTCAAAAATTAACTATTTGGTTAATTACTAACTTCCAATACAAAAGGTATAAACAATTGACTTAAATATAATTTGTTTCTAAACATAAGTGCAGTAGTAGCTGCGCTAATTTGTTTTCCACTATTGCTATATATTACTCGCTTGTGTTTGGTTGCTAAATCTATTTCATATACTACCGATGGGCTTATTATTGCTTGGTTTTTGGCATGCCGTAAAAATTTTATTTGTTTTTGATGGCTTGTTACATACAGCTTATTGTTACTAAATGTAATATTATCTTGGCCTTTAAATTTTGCTACTACTTGTTTTTTATAAATACCAGAATTGTATTTTACGAAAAATAATTTATTTAACCGAACGGTTGATATATACACACCACTATCGCACGATATTATACCATTAGCATAACAATACCCTGTTGAAAATACCGTGCAAATATCATTCGATATTTTCACAACGGTTCCTTTCTTTAGCTTTAGCAGTACTCCCAAGGTATTGTATTTGCGTGAGCGGTCATTAGTTACATATAATTCTTGCTTATTATTTACACTTATATCATTAGGGCTAATAAGCAATGGAGAAGTATACCGTTTGGTTAATAATAATATAGTATCTTTTATATAGTAAGTTAATATACTGGTTTGCGTTTCGTTTTCATGGTTTATTACATACAAAAACAAACTATCATTAAACCTGCTAAGGTCTATACCGTGTGGTTTAAATGGCATATTAGCTGGTTCGTTAATACGAACAAATGAGTGCACGCGTTTAGTAGTTAATTCTATTGCTTGTATAGCATTAGTAGTTCCTTTGTTGGCATAGTCTGCACACGAGGTTATTATGCGTGGCGCACTTGCATTAGTTAGGGTATCTATTACAATATCTTCTGCACCGCCCGAAGTGTTGTATTTACTACATATAGCGTACCGTTGTGTTGTTTTGGGTATAGCGCAGTTTGTTAATACTGTTATACTTAACAATAACCAACTAACTGGTTTAATTTGTTTTAATGTGCTTATTTTCATTTTTATTTCTCATTATAAATATTTTATCTCTTGTAAATGGCACGAAATTATTGTGCCGCTATCTTTACGCAATTGCAATTTGCCACCCTTTTGTACACCCTCAATAGTAGCTTGCATGCGCTGCGAATTGTGCATATAATTACACAATATGTTTTTTTGGTATAAATGTTTGTGGTACATTTCCCATACTTTATTGGGGTTGCTACGTAAGGTTATATACTGCGCTTCTACATAGGTAAATACATTAGCAAGTTCTTTACTAAGAGCGTAAGGGGTGTTGGTAATTGCGTGCAACGAGGTGGCTTTGAGCAAGTATTCAAAATTAAGTTCGTTAATATTAATACCTATACCCACTACACTACTGCTAATGGTGCTTCCTGTCAACTGATTTTCTATTAGTATTCCAGCTATTTTTTGCCCATCAACCAATATATCGTTAGGCCATTTTATTTTTACATCATTATTGGGCAATTTACTTTTTATGTATTGGTATACCCCCAAAGCAATAGCAGCATTAAAATAAAACTGTTCAGTAGGTTTTATAAACGTAGGCTTGAGCAATATACTTAATAGCAAATTCATATTTGGCGTGGCTTGCCAGGTGTTTCCTCGTTGTCCACGTCCACTAGTTTGATGCTTGGCACTTACCACCAAACCTTCTGCTACCGCTTCGTTTTCGCGAATATATTGTTGTAAATAACTGTTTGTAGATGCAGTTTCATCTAAAGTTATTAAATGTTGTCCTATAAATAACGTATTCATTGCAATTGGTAATTAATTAAATCCTAAATTCGCACACAATATACACACGTAATTCAATGATACAAAAGATAACCAAACAAGTTACTGCCAAAAAAATTGCAGTAAAAAAAGTAGCGGTAAAAAAAGTAGCCGCTAAAAAAGCTGTACCAGCTAAAAAGACTGCCGTAAAAAAAGTGGCTACTCCCAAAAAAGCTGCTGTAAAAAAAACTGTAGCACCCAAGAAAGTTGCTGCTAAAAAGGGTGCTGAAAAAAAAACAGTAGTTAAAAAAGCAACTATTATAAAAGCAGTTTTACCGAGCAAGACAAGCAAAAAGAAAAAGAAAGTAACCGTAGATAATGCAGAGTTATTAGTAGAACTAATAATAATAGGTATGCAAGAAAAAAAAGCGCAACGCATAACCGTATTGGACTTACGTGATGTAGAAAATGCAGTAACCGATTTTTTTGTAATAAGCCAAGCCGAATCTACCACGCAAGTAGATGCCATTGCTGATAGTGTGTGGGAAGAAGTGCGTAAAAACGCTGACGAAAAACCGTTTCATATTGAGGGTAAACAAGCATCGGAATGGGTGTTATTGGATTACGTAAACGTGGTGGCACATGTGTTTCAGCCTGATGCACGCGAACATTACAACCTAGAAAAACTATGGAGCGAAGCCGTTATTACTCGCATTAAAGACTAAACGTGCCATATTGGCGCTGCTAATTCACGTTATACTATTCGGCGTATTAATTGCTAAAGTTCTTAAGAATTAATTAGTTAAACCTTATTTATACAACTATAAAAAATGTCAGCAGAAGCAACAAAAGAGCCAACAAAACCGCTCGCTAAACTAAAACCAAAAATCACCAAGGGCACTAATAACAACAAAAAAAATGAGGGGGGAGGTTTTAATTTTTATTGGATTTACGGTATAATACTTATTGCCTTAGTTGGACTTAATTTGGTAAACGACAGTGGTACTGGACCTAAGGAAATAACGTTTCAAAAGTTTGAAAATGAAATGTTGCAAACCAAAGACATACAACGTGTAGTTATTGTAAACAAAGAAATAGCCGAGGTGTATATTAAAATTGCATCTCTTACTAAGCCAGCTTACAAAAACGTAAACAAGAAAAAAAATTCATTAACTGGGGAACCTGAACCACAATTTAAATTCAACATTGGTTCTATTGAAAGTTTTGATAAAAAATTAGAGGTTGCACAACAAACATTTGCACCACAAGATAAAATAGAAGTAAGCTACGAAAAACATTCCGATTGGATGGGCGACTTCTTACTTACATGGGTGCTGCCATTAGTATTATTTGGTGGTATTTGGATGTTTGTAATGCGCAAAATGAGTGGTGGAATGGGAGGTGGAGGCGCTTCAGGGATATTTAGCATTGGAAAATCCAAAGCCACGCTGTTTGACAAAGACGATAAAATAAATATTACTTTTAAAGATGTAGCAGGCTTAGAGGAAGCGAAGGAAGAAATACAAGAAATTGTAGAATTCCTAAAAAACCCTAAAAAATTTACCGACCTTGGTGCCAAAATACCTAAAGGCGCATTGCTCGTAGGACCTCCAGGCACAGGTAAAACCTTACTTGCCAAAGCAGTAGCAGGCGAAGCTGATGTGCCATTTTTTAGTATGAGTGGGTCGGATTTTGTAGAAATGTTTGTAGGTGTTGGTGCCGCTCGTGTGCGCGATTTATTTGCGCAAGCAAAAGCCAAAGCTCCATGTATTATGTTTATAGATGAGATTGATGCCGTAGGACGTAGCCGTGGCAAAGGCACATTTAGTGGAGGTAACGATGAACGTGAAAACACATTAAACTCTTTGTTAGTAGAGATGGATGGTTTTGGCACAAACTCAGGTATTATAATACTTGCAGCTACCAACAGACCCGATGTATTGGACGCCGCACTATTGCGCCCAGGACGTTTCGACCGCCAAATAAGTATTGACAAGCCCGATATTGTTGGGCGTGAAGCGATATTTAACGTACATTTGAAACCATTAAAATTAGAATCAAATGTATCTGCATTACAATTAGCAGAACAAACACCAGGTTTTGCAGGAGCAGAAATTGCTAACGTATGTAACGAAGCCGCACTAATAGGAGCACGTAGAGGACATGCTGCGGTGAGCATGGACGATTTTCAGGATGCTGTAGATAGAGTTATTGGGGGATTAGAAAAGAAAAACAAACTAATATCACCCGAAGAAAAACGAATTGTGGCCTATCACGAAGCAGGACACGCATTGGCAGGTTGGTTCTTGGAACATGCCGATCCGTTAGTAAAAGTATCTATAGTGCCACGTGGTATAGCGGCACTAGGTTACGCACAATATTTACCCAAAGAACAATTTTTATACACGGTAGAACAATTAAACGACACCATGTGTATGACCTTAGGTGGACGTGCTGCTGAACAATTAGTATTTGGAAAAATAAGTACAGGTGCATTAAGCGATTTGGAACGTATAACCAAAACCGCTTACGGTATGGTAACTATGTATGGTATGAGCGAAAAAGTAGGTAATGTATCGTTTTACGACCCTAACCGTAATGAGTTTTCGGGCAAGCCATACTCCGAAGCATTAGCAAAAATAATAGACGACGAAGTACGTTTAATAATTGAAAACATGTACGAACGCACTAAAGAATTATTGAGTTCTAAACGAGATATGTTAGAAATATTAGCTCAAAAATTATTAGAAAAAGAAGTATTATTTCAAAAAGATTTAGAGGCATTATTAGGCAAACGCCCCTTTGATAAAGTAATACCAATTACTACCGAAATAAAAACAGAAGTAACACCCGAAGTTACAGCTAAAGCAGTAGATACAGGGCTTAATGCAGGATAATTAAATTGTACATTTTGTTATATTGAAAAACGAAGTATCTTATAAACTAAGAACTTCGTTTTTTAGTATTTATCACCAATCTTAACTTGTCAAATATTCCGTTTACATATACAATTACACTCTCAAATTTGTTATCCCTTATTATAAGGGAACTCAAAAGGAGTCTAACTCTAAAACTAATTCTCTAGTGAATTCAATTTTTAACCGTTTACTTCGCTACTTTATACAAGGCGCAATATTTATAATACCCATTGCTCTTACATTTTATTTAATCATGCACGCCTTAGCATTGGTTGATGGCATTATACCCATAGATATACCAGGCTTAGGTTTTTTAATAGTAATAGTAGCTATTACAACCATAGGTTTTTTGGGTTCGAGTATTATTATACAGCCTATTTTAAATTATTTTGATAGCATATTAGTAAAAACTCCAGGTATAAAAATTATATATACTTCGGTTAAAGATTTAACATCGGCGTTGATGGGTAAGGACAAAAAATTTAATAAACCTGTGCTTGTAAAATTAAATAAACACGACGAAGAGTACCGCATAGGCTTTATTACCAACGATGATATAGAAAAATACTTAGGTATAACAGAAGATGTTGTGGCGGTATATTTTCCGCATAGCTATGCCTTTAGTGGTTATGTTGCAATAGTTCCAAAACAAAACGTAAAAGCAATGACTGCATCAAGCTCCGATGTAATGAAATTTATAGTGAGCGGTGGCATTGCCGATTTGGATTAATAAAAATATTATTTTTAACTCTAAATTTAACTGCTACTACTTATTACAATTATTAAATTATAAAATACCACTATGATAAAAAGTATGACAGGCTTTGGCAAAAGCCAATGCACCATTAATTCGCAAACATATAACGTAGAAATACGATCGGTTAATAGTAAACAACTCGATGTCAACTACCGTATTACAAGTGCCGCCCGCCCTTACGAAACCGAAATAAAAAACACTATAAACAACGCCTTGCAACGTGGTAAAATAGATGTGGCAATATACCGCGAAGGCAGTAATAACGAGGCTACTGCGTTACCAACCATAAATATGGAACTGGCGGCACACTATTACAACCAATTAGTTGCTTTAAATAAATACCTTAAAACCAATAGTACCAACTTATTGCAAGAGGTGCTTAAAATGCCCAACATTGTGGGCAAGCAAGAAGTAAAAGAATTATCAAAAACCGATTACAAAAAATTAAATAAAGCCATACAGCAAACTATAATAGAATTTAATAAATTTAGATTGCAAGAGGGGGCTTCTTTAGACAAAGAGTTTAAACTACGTTTGGCAAACATCAACAAGCAATTACAACTTATTGATAAGAACGATAAAATGCGCATTACTGATATTAAAACCCGTATCAATCAACGCTTGCAGGAAGTAATAGACAGCAATAAAATAGATAAAAATCGCTTAGAACAAGAGATGATTTTTTATATAGAGAAACTAGATGTTACTGAAGAAAAAGTACGTTTAAAAAACCATCTCACTTATTTTGCAGCTACTATGAAAGAAGATGCAAACGGACGTAAGTTAGGTTTTATAGCGCAAGAAATAGGGAGAGAAATCAACACTATAGGTTCTAAAGCCAACAACGCCGCAATACAACAACAGGTAGTAATAATGAAAGACGAATTAGAAAAAATAAAAGAACAAATTAACAACGTACTATAAAACTTTAGTTTTGTACTCTTACATTTAGCAGTATGCACACAACTATTAACTCACAACAAGGCAAAGCCATTATATTTTCGGCACCCAGCGGCGCTGGAAAAACTACTATTGTACATCATCTGGTAGATAAATGTAATCTTAATTTATCGTTTTCTGTATCGGCCACAAGCCGTGCTATACGTGGCGGAGAAACCAATGGCGTAGACTACTATTATTTTTCGGTAGCAGAGTTTAAAGACAAAATACAACACAATGATTTTTTTGAGTGGCAAGAAGTATATGCTGATAATTATTATGGAACACTCAAAACCGAAATAGAACGTATATGGGCGCAAGGCAAACACGTAATATTTGATGTAGATGTGGTAGGAGGTATTAATCTTAAAAAAATATTTGGCAATGCCGCATTGGCAATATTTGTAACACCACCAAGCAAAGCTATGCTAGAGCAACGCTTACGTAGCCGTAGTACCGAGACCGAAGAGAGCGTTTCTCGCCGTATGGGTAAGGCCGATTGGGAATTGGCGCAAGCCACACATTTTGATGTACAATTGCTCAACGACAATATTACCACAGCATTGCAAGAGGCCGAGCAAATAGTAAGTAATTTTTTAGCTAAATAATTATTGCAAATGAGTGTCGCTAAGCGTGTAGGTTTGTATTTTGGTTCGTTTAACCCTGTGCATGTGGGGCATTTAATTATTGCTAACCATATAGTGCAAAATAATAATTTGGATGAGGTGTGGCTAGTAGTTACACCACTCAATCCACTAAAAAATAAAGCCTCGCTCTTGCCCGACTATCAACGCTTACGGCTTATACAACTTGCCATTGCAGATAATACTAAACTTAAAGCAAGCGATATAGAATTTAAACTACAACAACCTAATTATACCATAACTACGTTAGCCCATCTTACCCAAAAATTTCCTAGTACCCAGTTTACAATAATACTGGGGCAAGATAATTTACAATCGTTTAACAAATGGAAACAGTATGAGTACATACTTGCCAACTACAAATTATTGGTGTATCCACGTCCTAATGTACCCGCTAGCCAATTTGACAATCACCCCAACGTGCAATGGATACAGAACGTACCGTTTATGGAACTATCAGCAACGTTTATTCGTAATGCCATTAAAAATAAACAAGACGTAAGCTATCTTGTACCACAACCAGCCCTCAATTATATAAACGAAATGCACTTTTATGCTAAATAAAACCATCACCATATTTACGTTGCTAATAACACTAGTATTGCAAAGCCTTGCGCAATGTGAAGTAGGCAAAATAGGTTTTGCCCCAGGCGAAAGTATGACCTACGAAGTAAACTATCATTGGGGTATGATATGGGCAAATGCAGGCAGTGCAACATTTTCTGTAGAGGCAGATACTTATGCAGGCCAGCCTGTTTACCATTTAATAGGCTTGGGTTGCTCGCACAAAAACTGGGATTGGTTTTACAAAGTGCGCGATAGGTTTGACGCTTGGGTTGATGTAGACCAACTTAAGCCACAACGCTACATACGCAACACCCGCGAAGGCAGTAATTACACGCACAACGATAGCTATTTTTATTATAACAGTAAAAAAATACATACCTATAATTATGGCAATACTAAACTAAATAAAAGCGACACACTACCACTTACTACCTGCGTGTTTGATGTAATGACTATGATATACTACGCACGAACCCTCGATTTTACCAAAGCCAAAATTGGAGATAGCGTACCTTATAATATGTACTTAGACGGTAAAACCTACAAAGATTTAAATATTAAATATTTGGGAAAAGAAAAAATAATGACCACTCTTGGCGAAATAAACTGTGTAAAGTTTTCGCCCAAACTAATACCAGGTACTATATTTAAAGCCGGCAGCGGTATGATAGTATGGGCCACCGACGATGCCTTGCGTTTACCCGTACGCATTGAAACCCCAATAGTAATAGGCGAAGTACTTATAAAAATAGCTAAGTTTAAAAAAGGAGTTAAATAAATTTATTTCGCACCATATAATCACAAAAATCTACCACATATACATGAATTTACTAAAAGTGTTAAAAAAAACCGAAACAATATTGAATTGCATTAATGTTAAACTATATTTGTATTACAATTTTTAAAATTAAAAATAACTAAAATTTAATAAACAACTAAAAACAAGAAATCATGAAAAAAGGTTTACTACTTACCTTAGCCATTGGTACAACGTTAGGAGCAACTGCGCAAAACACGCGTATGGTTAATCGTAATGCTAAAATGGATAAGGCGCCAACAACTAAAATTGGCCACGACGTTTCCAATCCGTTAATTGGACGTGCTCCAATAAAGGGTATTGTAAATAGTCCATTAATGGTCTCAAGTACTGTTGCATTGGGCGATGCTCCAAACGCTTACGGTAGTGCAGGAGGTGCTCGTACCAATCTATGGGCAGACCCATCAATAAACGCTGTTGCATACACGCATCGTTTAGTAGGTACTACAGGAGCTGCTAATGGTCGTTCAGGTTTTGTGGCATTTGATATATCTACAAACGGTGGCGCTAATTGGACAACAAATCAAATTGCATATCACGCTTTAGGTTTGTTTGTAAAACAAGACTCGTCAACAGCTCGCTATCCTCTTGGTTTAATATCTAACCCTGCAGGTAATACTAACCCAGCTAATGCATCGTATTCATATTTTGTACCTACTCGCGATAATTCTAATCCAGCAGGAGCAGGAGATTGGGGAGGTATGGGCTACGGAACAGCTATGCTTGACGGAACTATGGCCAACCAAGCAAACTCGTTTTCAGGTTTTGGTGCTGGAGCAACAGGTGCTACTTCATACTTACCTGAAGATTTGTTTGTAACACGCCAAGGTACTACTTGGGCTACCTCATTAAGTTATGATGGTACTTCAGGTTCTTATAAATTTAATGACACTTTATTAATTTGGAAAAACAGTGTAGTTACAGGTGTACCTAACTATACATTAAAGAAACTACCAATTCGTGTGCTAAAAGATGGAACCCGAGGTGTAATACAATCACCACATATCGCATTCGATGAAACTGGTATGATTGGTTGGATATCATTTTTAGGTGCTTTGCCAGATTCTGTTAATTTGTCTAAAGCAGATTCATCAAGTTATATTGTATTATTAAAATCAACTGATGGAGGTAGCACATGGGGCACTCCCAAAACAGTTATACCAGCTACGTTTAGTCAAGTAAAAGATTCTTTACCATCATTAAATTCTGCTAATGGAGAAATTGGTGTGTATGGAACATCTTTTGACATGGATTTAGCTGTAGATAAATTTGGTAATCCACATGTACAAACAGGTGTAGGCGTTTCTGTAAAAGGGGATGTAAATGGTCCAAACCCTAGTTATAATTCATTTTCATTTGCAAGTGGTAACGCTGGAGAATTTGCATTTTATTCAACAGATGGCGGAGTTACTTTTAAAGCTAAATATTTAGCTCGCTTAGCTACACTTCGAGGTGATTTTGGTCCATCAGGAGCCACTATTAGCGAAGACAATCGTCCAGCTATTTCTGTAAGTTGGGATGGTTTAACAATCATTCACACATGGTTCGATACTGACACTGTAGCAGCTAGTTTGCCTGCAGGACAAAACTTAGCACCAGACGTTCATAGTTTAGGACTAAAGTTAAATCCTGCGTGTGAAATTTGGGGTAGTAAACAACAAAACTTGACTCCAGTAGGAAAAGCTGGCGCAGGCGAGGTTATACAAGGAAATGTATCCTACTATTTGTTACCAGGTGTAACACCAGGCACTTACAATGTTCCTGTATCTTATTCTCAATTAGCTGCTGGAGGAGATCCTGCTGGAGCTGTGCAGTTTCAATACTTACATAACTTAGAATATTATGATGTAGCATTGTTAAACGCTTGTCAGGTAGGTATTAAAGACGTAACTAATATAGCATCAGTAACTCTTGCACCTAATCCTACAACAGGTTTAACGGTGTTAAGTTATAACTTAACGGCTAATACCATAATAACCGCTGAAATATATAACATACTAGGCGAAAAATTAGCCGTAATAGCTAATGAAAACCAAGTTGCAGGTAAACATGACTTAAACATTGATTTATCAAAATACAACAACGGATTATACGTTGTACGTATGAATGTAAATGGTGTAAACACTACTGTTAAAATAGTAAAAAACTAATCTTAATCAACAGTAATTAAAAAAGGCTACGAACTCAGGTTCGTAGCCTTTTTTATTACTGAAAGTATTTATACCATCAAGAACCAATCATTTTATGGAATCGCTAGTGCTTTAAAAGTGTGTAAAATTATTTTTTATAATTTGTTTTTAAACTATAAAACGTTGCATTTATGACTTTAATTTAAGTTGTCAGGAATTGCAACATGAATAACATGTAATATGTCAATATTTATCTAATACCTTAGCTTACTGGATTTGTTTTTTTGTTTCACTCAATCTTTAATTTATAATAGTAATTTCGGTAGTATGGTAAAATTATTTGTTTGATACTTTAGATAAAATGAAATTTAAACCTTGTCCAAACAGTAATAAAGTATAACCATTCTTTAATAAAGTTACAGTTTACACACTTAAAACATTAACAATCAATACATTTTAACATTTTTAATAATTAAACGATTAATTAATTAGGATATTAATTAATAATTACGACATTTGCAATCCAAACAAACGGATAATTGTTTATTTGGTAAGTTCATTGAAAGGGTAGTAAATAGTTGCTTTAAAAATAGTTCAAATTAAATTTGGTTATTACAAAAAAGTTTCTTTCATTTGCACTCTCAAAATAACAACAAAACGTTCATTGAAAGAGTAGCAAATAACTTTATTAAAATAGTTGAAATTAAATTTGGTTATTAAAATAAAGTTTCTTTTATTTGCACTCTCAAAACAACAACAATTAAGACATAATAATTACGCAAGTAATTTTATATAATATTTAGAATACAAGTTCTTTGAAAATATTGAAGCAAGCAAAAACAATAAGTGATGCTAAAGAAAAGTGATAAGTAGCTTTTCGATATTTAGTTTAACTACAGAATCCTAATTATAAGACAAAGTTAAGTCTTCAAA
>JACMRI010000157.1 GCA_014376525.1 Bacteroidia bacterium
ATGTGGTTGTATGCTACAAGCTATGGTAGCAGTAATTTTTAGTGTATTAAGGTCTATAACTTGTACGCAACCTTTGGCTTGTGGCAAAAATGATTCTTCTTCCATACAGGTTACTAACAGCAAATTTTTCTTAACACTTATAGCTAGTTCTTGTGGAAATTTTTTAGTGGTAATTGATTTTATAAAACGCAACGTACCTGTTTCGTACACTGCTATTTCGTTAGTGTTTTGGCACGTTACAAATAGTTTAGTACCATCGGGGCTATACAGTATATCGTGTGGGCCTGCACTGTTGGATATACCTGTAAATGGCGTAGCAAGTGGTTGTACGTTAATAAATTTAGATTCAATATCCGCCATTAAAAATTGATAATAACTATTGCCCGATTGCGAAACTACTACACACGTATCATTATCGGGCGTTATTGCTATGGCGTGCGGAAAACTAAACAATGGCGTTCCAGCTTGTTCAAATGCTTTTTTTAAAGTCATAGTGGCTAAATCTACCGCTATTATTTTACCTCCGCTAAAGTCGGTTAATAGGGCGTATTTATCGTTGTTGCTTATTAGCATAGTGTTCCAACTACCGTTTATTATACCTGCTCCTATTGCAGGTCCACTGTTACCTATGTTTAAGCGGGCTATAAATTCATCTGTTTGCGCATCGTATTTTTCAAAATAATTACCATTTACAAACAGCACATACCAGTATTTATTATCGTGCGATACTCGCAATTGATGAGCACCTTCGCTACGAGTGGCATCGTTACCTACCGCTACATTGCGAATTAATAATTGAGATTGCGCATCAAACACACTTACTAAATCGCATCCTTGATTGGTTACATAAAACTTACGTGTAGTACCACTATTGGCCCACATTACGTCTCCATTAGCGTTAGGTGCACCGTTGTTTATCCAATCTCGCAATGTTATTATTTCTGCAGGAGTTAGTAAGTTAGCATTAAGTGGCATAGTGGGTAGGCTTGTTTGCCCAAGAGAAGCATAAGTATTGCAATACAAAAACAACGTACTAAACTGATGTTGATAAGGCACTAGCACTGCACCTCCTCGTCCTCCTTCAAATAATTGTGTCCAGTTTTCTAACGCTAAACCTGCTGCAGCATCTTTGCTTATGGTTGTATGACAGCCCGCAGTAGCGCATTTACCTACTAATAGTTTACCTATTTCGGTTGGGTAATTACTGGCTTCTATCTTTTTTTTTAATTTAAACTTTTGGCAATTATATAATAATGTAACTGCGGTTAATGCTAGTGTAAGCGCAGTTTTTTTTTTTATGAATGTCATAAGTAATTATGTTTTTTAGATTGTACTAAAGTACTTTTATTTACTCACAATTAACACTAAATTAAAACGGCATCAACACTTTTTTTTTAATAATTACGATGTAGTTTTTAGTATGTATTTTAAGTTAAAATATTTCGTTGGAGTTTTTTATATATAATATGAATACTGATTGAATAGCATTTGCAAAGTTAAAATATACGGTAAATAATTTATTCAATTTATATAAACAGGCATGCTAACAACAATAAAATACTAAATTTACAAGTAATTACATTTAATATAGAGCATTCAATACCACAAAAATTAAAATTGGTTTCAAAATAATAAACGATTAAAATTATACTCTATGAATACTTTTATACGCACTTTAAAGCAATGTTATTTATTTTTTTTGCTAGTAATAGCAACCAATACAGTAGCACAAAACACACCGCATTACTCCTTGTATATGTTGCAACAGTCAATAATAAATCCTGCTGCTTTAGGTAGCTACAATTATTTAAACGGGGCACTCCTATTTAAAAAGCAATGGGTAGGTATTGATAAAGCTCCTACCACCTTTGTGTTTGATATAAACGCACCCTTGGGTAAAACCAATAATGCCTTAGGTTTAAATGTAGTAAGTGATAAATTTGGATACACTAGTAGTAGCCAAATAACGGTAAACTATGCCTATAGAGTGCGATTAAGCTACAAAAATTTCATTTCATTTGGTTTAGGTGCTATGGCTAATTTGTATTCAGCTAACTTATCCAAAGTACCTACCAAAGACGCTAACGACCCATTACTCAACGGCGATATAGCCACACAGTTTACTCCCAATTTTAAATTTGGAGCCTATTATTTTACTGATAATTTTTACTTTGGTTTGGGTATGCCTAATTTATTAACTAACAAATATGTAGCATCAAGTATTAATAATTACAGTGCATCTACCTCGTTTGATTATAATCAATTGCATTTTTTTGTACACAGTGGGTGGCAAACTAACTTGGGGCGCAATGTAAAATTAATGCCATCGGTAATGCTTAAGCAAGTAGCTGGCGCACCATTACAAATAGATGCTAACGTACAGTTTATGTTGTACAGCAAATTGGGTATAGGCGCATCGTACCGTACTATGGGCACATACATTGGTTTGTTAAATATACAAGCATCTAAACAATTAAACATTGCCTACGCATACAACTACCACACAGGTGCGCTAAGCCCCTACACAAGCGGAAGCCACGAGGTATTGTTAGGCTTTAAACTCATTAACACTACCAAAAAAATGATACCTGTGGATTGCCCTCATTTTTAGAAAAAATGAGCTTTTTTATTACACTAATAGCCTTATTTCTAACACAATAAATTTTATTGTTTTTTAAACTTATTTTTATTGCTTTCATAAATGTTTAAGTTAATAAATTTTGAACACATCACACATTATGAAAACAGTTTTACTTATTTCGGTATTAATAGCTAGCACTATTATTACACAAGCACAGTACCAAACCCTACCTGATAGCAACGCAGTGTGGTCAGTTATGGAGAGCAAGTTTTTTATAAGCGGCGACTCTTTACACAATGGTTATTTGTATAAAAAATACAACAAGAGCAATGGACCTACGCTTACAACAGGCGTGTTTTATGCCTTATTGCGTGAAGATAGTTTAACGCAACGCATATATACTGTACCTGCAGATAGTAGCCAAGAACGTTTATTATACGATTTTTCGTTAAACGTAAACGATACAGTTAGTGTTTATCCATCAGTATATTATTACAACTCTCAAGTCGGAAACACTGTTAGAGTAATAGCTATAGATAGTATATTAATAGGTATTGCATATCACAAACGATTATCATTGAAAAGTTACAATTTTGGCTTTTATGAAATAGAATATTGGATAGAGGGTGTAGGAAGTACTTATGGTTTGTTTTACCCTGATGCAATTGGGTCGGGAGTTGTAGATGGTTGTTTACCATCATTACTGTGTGTTGTACATAATGGAATTACACTATATGATGATACTGCATACGCTTCTTGTTATGAATTATGTAATAAGGTTGGTTTTAAAACTGAAACGGTTTCTTTACTTACCACCTTTCCTAACCCAACTACTACCACATTAACCATAAACGCTGCTGCTAATATAACTTCATTACGAATGTATAATGGATTGGGGCAAGAGGTAATAAACAACGTTTATACAATTGTTAGCACTACGCAAACTATACCTGTGAGCACATTGCCCAATGGTATATATATGTTGCAGGTAACTACTGTAAACAATAATATAAGCACACAAAAAATAGTAATTATTAATTAAACTAAAAAGCTACACATTATGAAAACAAGTTTACTTATTTCGGTATTGGCACTTAGTGCATTTACAATAACACAAGCGCAACCATGGGCTAGCGCAGGTGCTACATGGCACTATAGCGTACAGGGTTATGCACGTGAAGGTTACACTAAACTAACCAATATAAAAGACACTATTATTAGTGGTAAAGCGTGTAATGTATTACAAAAATATACTGAAGTGTATGATTTTATAAATCAAAATACTATCACCGAAACTACATTGCAATACACCTATGAAGATAGTAATAAAGTATATTATTATGTAAACAATCATTTTAGTTTGTTGTATAATTTTAATGCAACAGCAGGAAGCATATGGCTTACCGAATTTGATACTACAAATAGTGTACAAAACTGCAACCAATACTTAGATACTATAATGGTAGATAGTGTAAAAACGGAAATGATAAACGGTGTTGCATTACGTAAATTATATGTACACGTAACTCGTAATAATTATACATACAATGACCAAATTATAGAAAAAATAGGTAGCTTAATTTATATGTTTCCTACGCCAAGTTATTGTAATGTTATAGTAGAAGTGGGTATTAGTCCACTACGTTGCTATACGGATAGTGCAGGTTTTAACTTTCAAACTAATCCTAGCACATGGAATTATAATAATAATGTAAACAATGCTTGTGATTTTGTAACTGCTA
>JACMRI010000158.1 GCA_014376525.1 Bacteroidia bacterium
ACCACGGTGGCTCATACAATCACATCGCGGTGGCTGAGCGGAGTCGAAGCCCTAGTACTCCATGGGCTTCGACTCGGTTGCTGAGCGTAGCCGAAGTACAGCCACCGTGAAAGGAATGGCGTAATGGAATAGCAAAGCGGAAATACAAAATAGGAATAACAAAAATATAATCGCACCACGGTGGCTCATGCAATCACACCACGGTGGCTCATACAATCACATCGCGGTGGCTGAGCGGAGTCGAAGCCCTAGTACTCCATGGGCTTCGACTCGGTTGCTGAGCGTAGCCGAAGTACAGCCACCGTGAAAGGAATGGCAACAAGGAATAACAATTTTGAGAGAAAATAATTTGTACTTTTAACACAAACAAAAAAACAATGGTAGGTTACATGTACATACTTGAGTGCGCTGATGGTAGCTACTACACAGGCAGTACCATTAACTTGGAACTGCGTTTATTGCAACATGAAAACGGCGAGGGTGCTAACCACACCAAAAAACGCTTGCCCGTATCACTTGTGTATTACGAAACACAACAACGTATAGACCAAGCCTTTTACCGCGAAAAACAAGTACAAGGCTGGACACGATTAAAAAAACAAGCCTTAATAAACGATGCACTAAACGAACTTAATAAATTAGCAATCTGCACTAACGCTACTCACTTTAGCAACAATAGTGTAGAGTAGTCCAAAACGTTTCGTACAGTGCCATAGGGCGCATATTAAATGTACATAGTGCAACTGTAGCCAAGTTTGCAAAAGATAATGGTACATTTGCCTTAAGTTACATAACAAATTAAGTAAAAAATATATGCTCAAATGAGTAGTAAAGAACTAATTAAAAACACCTACTTTCTTTCTGATTTTCATTTGGGTGTACCTAACTATGCAAGTAGTTTGGTACGCGAAAAACACTTAATTAAATTCCTCGATACCATAGCACCCACGGCAGAAGCCATATACATAGTAGGCGATGTGTTTGATATGTGGTACACCTACGCAACTGTTGTACCCAAGGGCTACACACGCTTGTTGGGCAAGTTGGCACAACTAAGTGATGCTGGCATAAAGCTTTATATGTTTACAGGCAACCACGATATGTGGCTGTTTGATTATTTTGAAACAGAACTCGGTATCAAAACCTATACCGCACCCATTACGGTAAGCATCAACAACAAACAATTTTATATAGCCCACGGCGATGGTTTAGGACCTGGCGATAAGGGATACAAATTCATCAAAAAAGTATTTGCTAATAAAGTGTGCCAATGGTTGTTTAAGTGGTTGCACCCCGATATTGGCTTGGGTTTTGCCAATTATTGGAGTGGAAAAAGTGCAGGTATAAAACGCCTTAAAGATTCTATTTATTTAGGCGATGATAAAGAGTTTTTAATACAGTTTTGTAATGAACATTCACAGCATAATAGTATAGATTTTTACGTATTTGGGCACAGGCATTACCCATTAGTAAAAACAATTAAAAACAAAAGTACTTACATAAACCTAGGCGATTGGATAAGCCAATATACCTATTGCGTATTTGATGGCACACACTGCCAATTAAAAACGTTTGCTATTTAACCAAAACATCTCATATCTAAATACTAACATCTATTATCTCAAAATAAAAAATGGCAATTAACGAACGCAAACCAAAATTTGTAACCGACTCGGGTATAGAAATTAAAACTACTTACGCACCTATTAATACTCCGCCCGAAACACCAGGCAAATTCCCCTTTACACGTGGCGTACAGGGCAGTATGTATCGCTCGCAATTTTGGACAATGCGCCAGTATGCAGGCTTTAGCACAGCGCAAGAAAGTAATAAACGCTACCATTACTTACTTAAAAATGGTACTACAGGATTGTCTGTAGCATTTGATTTACCTACACAAATAGGCTACGACAGTAGCCACGATATGAGCGATGGCGAAGTAGGCAAAAGCGGTGTAGCCATTGATAGCCTTGCCGATATGGAAATACTGTTTGAAGGCATACAACTGCAAGATATAACCACAAGTATGACCATTAACGCATCAGCATCTGTACTATTGGCTATGTACATAGCATTGGCCAAAAAACAAGGTGCCGACTTAAAATTAATATCGGGCACAATACAAAACGATATACTTAAAGAGTACGCCGCACGTGGCACTTACATATATCCGCCCACACAAAGTATGCGCTTAATTACTGATATATTTGAGTACTGTAGCATCAATGTTCCTAAGTGGAATACCATATCTATAAGTGGGTATCACATACGTGAAGCGGGTTCTAGTGCAGTGCAAGAGTTAGCGTTTACATTAGCCAATGGTAAAAGTTACGTAAAAGCGGCTATTGACAAAGGTTTGGACATAAACGTGTTTGCCAAGCGATTATCGTTTTTCTTTAATGCGCATAATAATTTGTTTGAAGAAGTGGCAAAATTCCGTGCTGCACGACGTATGTGGGCCAACATTACTAAGGAATTGGGGGCAACAGATGATTCGGCTATGAAGTTACGTTTTCATACACAAACAGGCGGTAGCACGCTTACTGCACAGCAACCATTAAGTAATATTGTACGTGTAAGTATGCAAGCCTTATCTGCCGTGTTGGGTGGTACACAAAGCCTGCACACCAATGGTTTTGACGAGGCCTTGAGTTTACCTACCGAAGACGCTGCTCGCCTAGCCCTTCGTACGCAACAAATTATAGCCTACGAAAGTGGTGTAACCGAAACCGTTGACCCCTTAGCTGGAAGTTATTTTGTAGAAAATTTAACTAACGAAATAGAAGCCGCAGCCTACGCCTACATTGATAAAATAGATGCAATGGGTGGCTCAGTAAAAGCAATAGAGCAAGGCTATATGCAAGATGAAATTGCACGTAGTGCCTACAACTATCAGCGTGATATACAAAACGGTGATAAAACCATAATAGGCGTAAACAAATTTACTATGGAGGAGCCTCCGTTTGAAGATATATTTTATGTAGATGATAGCATACAAATACATCAAATAAATAGTATAAATGCACTTAAAGCCAAACGTAACAACGCCAATGTAACTGCTGCAGTAGCCAAAATAAAAGCGGTAGCATATACCAACGAAAATCTTATGCCACACTTAATACATGCCGTAGAATGCTATGCCACACTTGGCGAAATATGCGACGCTATGCGAGAAGTATTTGGAGAATATAGACCAGCGTAACAATAAATATATTGCATATTGTAAAATAACTTTAGAATACGAACAAACTCAAATGAAATTTCGTAAACTACTACAGTATCTATTAGTAAAAAAAATACGCGTAAGTAACGCCCAGGCACTAGCTATACTTGCAATGGAGGGCGTATGGGTAAATAATTTACTTACACATCAAAATATAGAAATAGGCATACAAGACACTATAAAATACAACAACATTACACTACAAAAAGGGATAGTGTTACGCTACATTATGTATTACAAACCACGTGGTATAGAGTGTACTATGAACGAGGCGTTGGCAAATAATTTAGTACACCATTTACCTTGTGCGCAAGGGTTGTTTCATGTTGGTAGGTTGGATAAAGAATCGGAAGGTTTGCTATTACTTACCAACGATGGTACATTACACGATGCCCTATTACGTAAGAAACACAGTATCTCAAAGCAATATACCGTAACGGTAAATAATGTACTTACTGATGATTTTTTACATGCATTAAAAACAGGAATAGTTATAATGGGGCAACTAACTTTGCCCGCAGTGGTTACCAAAATAAACGCTACAACATTTACTATTGTTTTAATACAAGGACTCAACCGACAAATACGCCGTATGTGTTATAAGCACAATTATGAAGTTGTTACATTACTTCGCACACACTTTGCTAACCTAACCTTAAATGGGCTACAACCCAATGAATACAAACATATTACACGTAATGATATTGTAAGCTAACACACGCATTACTTAACAACTTAATGTGTACAACTATATTTATTTTTATCAAGTTACAATATTCATGCGTGTATTTTAGTTTTTTAATTAATAATAAATTTTTATATAATACTTCACACCATGATTAACTTTATTATAGCACAAATTGAGGTTGCTACCAACGCTATAGCAACGCCTGTAACACCAGCTGTTGTTGCGCCACCAACGCTAAACATATTAGACTTAATAATTAAAGGAGGAGTAATAATGATACCTATTGCGCTACTTTCGGTGCTATTGGTGTATGTATTTGTAACCCGATTATTGGTAGTAAACAAAGCATTGGCAACTGATGCTAACTTTGTACCTATGATTAAAAGCCAACTACAACAGGGCAATATAGAGGCCGCTAAAAACTTAGCACAAACTAATACCACACCTGTAGGCATAATGCTTTATAAAGGTTTAGTGCGCTTGGGCAAGCCAGTAAAAGAAATAGAAATGAGTATGGAAAACTCCGCCAAGGTAGAGTTAGCTAAGGTGGAGGTAAATGTAAACTACCTAAGTACCATAGCTGCTATTGCACCTATGTTTGGTTTTTTGGGAACAATATTTGGAGTTATTAAAATATTTTACAACATAGCAATAGCCGATAATATTAGTATTGGCTTGATAGCAGGTGGTTTGTACGAAAAAATGATAACCTCGGCAGCAGGCTTGGTTATTGGGGTTATGGCATTTGTGGCACACCACTTATTAGTAGCACGTATTGATAAATTAATAGCTAAACTTGAATTAGCCTCGGCAGAGTTTTTGGACGTTATAACCGAACCTGCAGGTAAGTAAGCACACACTTGTTTTTTTTACTTAATTACACTCATTAATTATCCCTACACGCTATGAACCTTCGCAAGCGCAACCATAAACACATTGAAGTAAGCACGCATTCATTTAGCGACATTATGTTTTTTTTGATGCTTTTTTTCCTTATTGCATCTACCTTAGTAAGCCCTAATGTGATTAAATTATTATTGCCCAATGCAGGAAGTAAAAAATCAATGAGTAAAGAAAGTGTAACACTATCTGTAAATACGGATAAAAATTATTTTATTGATAACAAACCTGTGGCCAAAGACAATTTAAAATCTACATTAATGGGTATTAGCAAAACATTAACCGAGCCCACCATTATATTAAAAGTTGATAAAACATTACCCGTACAAGACCTTGTAGAACTACTAGATATGGGTAACGAACTAAAAATAAAAATGGTACTTGCTACACAAACTGCTCAACAATAAATTATTAAAATAATAACAATGGACACCGCCATAAACAAAAATAACTACACTAAGCAACGCAGCATTGGCTGGTTAGTTACGCTGTTATTTCATGCGCTTGTAGCGTGGCTGTTGTATATGTTTACGCTCACCATACCCGATCCACCTATGGACGGTGGAGAAGGTATGGTGGTAAATTTAGGTTATGTTGATGAATCTACAGGAGATATACAACCTAACAGCGATGTTCATTCGCAACCTATTATTACACAACAACAAATGCAAGTGGCCGAGGAAGTTAACGAAAAAATTGTAACACAATCTATAGAGGAGTCGGTAAGTTTAAAAACTTCAGAAAAAGCTACCAAAGCACTCAAAGAACCCAAAATAACCACTACCCCAACCGAACCAGAGCCTAAACCCATAGTAGAAGTTAAGCCAGTGGTTAATGCTGCTTCGTTATACACAGGTAAAAAAAGTAATGGCTCAACATCGCAAGGTACTAGTACTACTGGCACTGGCGACCAAGGCAAACCCGATGGCGACCCTAACAGTACTAACTACAAAGGTAACGGAGGTACAGGCAACACACCTGGCGATGGAGGAGATGGTAACAAAGGTACAGGCTCAGGCAAAGGTCCAAGTTACAACATGGACGGACGCAAAGCCAAAACATTACCTACCCCATCATTCAACGTGCAAGAGTCGGGTAAAGTTATTGTGGAAATTTTTATAGATCAACAAGGCAATGTAATACGTGCCAATACTGGTTTTAGAGGTTCTACTACTACCAATAGTACCTTGTTAGCCAAAGCTAAAGAAGCGGCATTGCGTGCTAAGTTTTCGGCCAATGACGATGCTCCTGAAGAACAACGTGGTACTATTGTATATAACTTTTTGTTGAAATAATATTATAATTGCCACCAATGCACAAATGAAAGTTGTAAAATTTACACTAATATTTTACCCCGAAATGATTAGTGCATTCGTGGCAAAACAAAACATTAATTAACTACTCAATCCTATGCTTATCCCTAAACCTGCGCTACATAGCGTGCCTCCTTATTACGTACATTACATAAACTTAATCCCCGAAACGGATTTAATAACTGCATTTAACAACAGTACTGCCAATACCTTAGCATTAATTAGTAGCATACATAGTACTAAAGAAAACCACGCTTACTCACCTAATAAATGGACGATAAAGCAAGTGTTTAATCATATAATAGATACCGAACGCATATTAGCCTATCGTGCATTTAGGTTTAGTCGTAAAGATGCCACAGCATTAGCACCATTTAACGAAAACGATTATGCCACTAATGACAATAGCAACACCAAAACGTTGGCTAATTTAATAACTGAATATACAACAGTAAGGGCTTCCACACATAGCTTATACAGCCATATAACTACTGATATGCTTAACTTTGAGGGTAATGCTAACAACCTTACCGTAACTGCGCAAAGCATAGGTTGGTTTATAATAGGACATAATACACACCATTGCAATGTATTACAAGAGCGGTATTTAGTATAGGAGAATAATATCCTAACAAAGTTTAAAAAAATATTAACTCAATAAACTTATACCGTCCATTTGGGTAGGCTGTGGCACATTCATTAGTTTTAAAATAGTAGGTGCTACATCGGCAAGCCTACCACTATGTATGTGTGTAAGTGTTGTGTTTACCGCTATTACAGGCACAAGGTTAGTACTGTGTGCGGTGTTAGGTGTGCCATCAGGGTTTATCATATAATCGGCATTGCCGTGATCGGCTATTATTATACAAGCATAATTATTTTCAATGGCTACTGTTACCAATTGTTGCAAACAATTATCTACTGTAGCTATCGCTTTTTGTACTGCACTATATACGCCTGTATGCCCAACCATATCTGGGTTAGCGTAGTTTAAACATATAAAATCGGGGGCATTGCTGCGTATATAATTAGTAGCAGCAAGTGTAATTTCATAAGCACTCATTTCGGGTTGTAAGTCATACGTAGCCACCTTTGCCGATGGTACTACTATGCGTTCTTCGCCCGCATAAGGTGCTTCTCTTCCACCATTAAAAAAAAAGGTAACGTGCGGATATTTTTCGGTTTCGGCTATACGTAATTGTGTTTTATTGTGTGCAGCAATTACTTCGCCTAAGGTTTGTTCTAGGTTGTTTTTGGTATACACTACGTGTATGTTTTTATAAGCTTGATTATAATTAGTAAACGTTACATAATGCAATAGTAAGGTGTACATTGCATAATTGGGCATAGCGGTTTGTGTAAGTACTTCGGTTATTTCTCGGCAACGGTCGGTTCTAAAATTGAAACAAATAACTGCATCATTATTTTTTACTTGCGCTTGGATATTTAGGTTAGCATTAATTATGGGCAACATAAATTCGTCAGTAATACCATTTGCATAATTAGCCTTTATGGTGCTTAATACATCAGTACTTATTTCGCCTTGGCGGTGTACCAATGCGTTGTATGCCACTTGCACACGCTCCCAACGCTTATCTCTATCCATAGCGTAATAACGCCCTGTAACGCTTGCCAATTGTATGTTTGTATCTTTTATAAATGATATTAATTGCGCTATAAATGCGTACCCACTTTTAGGGTCGGTGTCTCGCCCATCGGTAAAGGCATGTATGTATATTTGCTGCAAGTTGCTATTAGCAATCATTTCGCATAATGCTTGTAAGTGCGTAATGTGCGAATGCACACCGCCATCGCTCACCAAACCCATTATGTGCAAGGCACGCGAGGCATCTTGCTTGCAATACGCTATTGTATTTTTAAGCACTTCGTTATCAAAATAAGTGCGTTTTTCAATATCTTTGTTAATTTTTGCTAACTCTTGATACACCACACGACCAGCACCAATGTTAAGATGTCCTACTTCGCTGTTGCCCATTTGCCCTTGTGGTAAGCCTACATCGTAACCAAATGTTTTTAGTGTAGAGTGCGGATATTTAGCAAGTAACGACGTGTAGAAAGGCGTGGGCGTATTTGCTATTGCATCGCTAGCATCGCCTTTGCCACAGCCCCAACCATCCAATATTATAAGTGCAGTTTTTTTAGCTTCCATGTGTTTTGTTGTGTGTTATTTTTATTTAATGCCACGAATGCACGAATTACTTTATCACTCGTCTTAAATCTGTTATCTTAATACTAATATCTCCAATCTATATCCGCCCTCTCTCTATTAACTGTACTATTTCCTCTACTTGTTTATCATCGCCATCGGGTTCGTATTTTGCTTTTAAATCGTTGCCAAACACTATTGCCAATGCTTGCCAAAAAGTAGCGCTCATTTTTCCACGCAATTCCTTTACTAATGTATATGAGGTGTTACCTGTTTCTCGGTCTATTAATTTTAATAATAATCGCCCTTGTGTTATGGTTAGGTTTTTCAAATCTTTTTCAAACTCTTTACGCATTTCATCTTCTACTTTTTTCATTACACGGTGCTTTTCTTCTTCCGATTTTACATTGACCAAAAGCGTATTATATTCTTTCATTTTTTTGCCCGCTATTTTAGCATACGGCAGAGCTATTTTAATATTGTGCACCAATCTATTGTAGCGCATACGTTGCACAAAATTATTAAATGTACGTTTATCTTCGCAATACACAGGCTTACGCAAATACACCACAGGTATAGTATCTCCATCAATAATTACAGCATAACATTTTATGCCGTTAGGTGCTGTTACTACGGGCATTTTTTCCAATGGAGCTTTGGTGGTGAGTTTTTTTTTAACTTGTGCCTGCGCTACCGTTGCTAGCAATAAAAAGGCGAATAAGAGTTTCATTTTAAAGTAATTTTATCTTAATTTTAGGGCTTTATAATAGTAAAATTCAATTATTATGCCAAGCCAATTTTTGTACTATTTTTATAATAAATTAGCACATTGAAATTGTGTTGCAAATTACCATAATTTTAACAATCAAAACCAACAAATGAATACAGATATTGAATTTAATACCAACGAAGATAATTACCGCACATTAGTTGCCAACCTTAACCAAAAACTAGAAAAAGTATATAAAGGTGGTGGCGAAAAACGTATAGCAAAACTAAAAGCCGAAGGTAAAATGACGGCGCGCGAACGTGTAAAATTTTTGTTAGATGATAATAAATCGCAAATAGAAATAGGTGCGTTGGTAGGGGATGAAATGTATGCTGAGCACGGCGGTTGCCCAAGCGGTGGTGTAATAGTAGTTATAGGTTATATTAAAGGTAGGCAGTGTATAGTAGTGGCAAATGATGCTACAATAAAAGCAGGTGCGTGGTTTCCTATTACTGGCAAAAAGAATTTGCGTGCACAAGAAATAGCTATGGAAAACCGCTTACCAATAGTGTATTTGGTAGATAGTGCAGGGGTATATTTACCATTGCAAGATGAGATTTTTCCTGATAAAGAGCATTTTGGTCGCATATTTCGCAACAATGCCGTAATGAGCAGTATGGGCATAGTACAAATAGCCGCTGTAATGGGCAGTTGCGTAGCAGGTGGTGCATACTTACCCATAATGAGCGACGAGGCCATGATTGTAGATAAAACAGGAAGTATTTTCTTGGCGGGTTCTTACTTAGTAAAATCGGCAATAGGCGAAAGTATAGACAACGAAAACCTTGGAGGCGCTACTACACAGTGCGAAATATCGGGAGTTACCGATAATAAATGTGCTAACGATACGGAGTGTTTAAACAAAATAAAAAACATATTTGATAAGTTAGGTTCGTTTGATAAAGCAGGCTTTGATAGAGCTAAACCTGCATTACCACTCCGAAATATAAAAGATATAACAGGAATATTTAATAGAGACAAAGGCTACGAGGTAAGAGATATTATAGCTTGCTTGGCCGATAATAGTGAATTTGACGAGTACAAAGAAGCCTACGGACAATCTATAGTATGTGGTACAACTCGCATAGATGGTTGGGCGGTAGGTATAGTAGCTAATCAACGTAAAATTGTAAAAAGCAAAAAAGGCGAAATGCAATTAGGTGGTGTAATATATAGCGATAGTGCCGATAAAGCTGCACGGTTTATTATGAATTGTAATCAACGCAAAATACCATTGGTGTTTTTGCAAGATGTAACAGGTTTTATGGTAGGTAGCCGTAGTGAACAAGGTGGAATAATTAAAGATGGTGCTAAAATGGTAAATGCCATGGCAAACTCTGTAGTACCAAAGTTTACTGTGGTTACTGGCAATTCGTTTGGCGCGGGCAATTATGCAATGTGTGGCAAAGCCTACGACCCTCGCTTAATATTTGCGTGGCCAAGCGCACAAATGGCGGTAATGGGCGGTGCAATAGCCGCCAAAACTTTATTGCAAATACAAGTAGCCAGCCTAAAAAGTCAAGGTAAAGCCGAAATAACTGCCGACGAAGAAATCGAATTACTAAAAAACATTACTGATAAATACAATAAGCAAATGCTACCCTACTACGGAGCGGCTCGCTTATGGATTGATGCCATTATAAACCCAATAGATACACGCACGTGGCTAAGTATGGGCATAGAGGCTGCAAATAATAGCCCAATAACCAAACCGTTTAATGTAGGTATTATTCAAACATAGAATGATCAAAAGGTTTAATAGTATCAAATTAACGTTAAAATAATTTGGTTAATCCCACATTTAAACTATTTTTGTAAAAATACAATGATACAATCAGCAACAGACCTCTTTAACTTGTACGAAAACCTTAATGGTAAAAACGTGGTGCTTAACTACGTAGGGTTATTTAATTTTAATATTTCTAACAACTTATTAATTATGTTTAAGAAGCATATTAATCAGTTTAATATTAAATTAGTTTCAAAAAAGAAATTGTACAACATTATGGTTGAAGCCTTAGATAATGTATGCAAGCACAACGCCCCACCTACCAGCGAACACAGTGCTTTGGGTATATTCTTTTTGGAGCATAATCAAGGTGAATTTTCACTTACTACTGGTAATTTAATATTAACCAAAAACGTACAAAACGTTACCAATAAATTGATGTTAACCAATAGATTAGATGTTGACGAACTTAAACAAAATTATAAAGACAGTATTATAAACGGAACCATATCGGAGCAAGGAACAGCAGGAATTGGTTTTTTTGATATGTGTTTAAAATCTGGAAATAAATTAGAATATCGTTTTGATGAAGTTGATGAATTACATCATTTTTTTACATTAAAAATTAAAATTCTTACTGAAAAAAACTAAGCCATAGCAATGTTAGAAGATTTAATTATAGACAGAACAGAATACACACCATCTATATCGTTTAGCGTAAATGCCAAAGATTTTATGATAGTGGGTGAGGCGCGTCCCGAAAATGCTGGCAAGTTTTTTGAACCTGTATTACTTTGGTTAAAAAATTTTAGTGAAACAGCTCACAACGACGAATCATTTAAACAAAACAAAAGCGTTAAAGTTTATTTTATTTTAGATTATTTTAATTCTTCATCAATAAAATATTTGTATGATGTATTAAAGCAATTAGAATTTATAAAACCCTATTTGTTTTCTTTAGAAATAGTATGGTCTCACGAATCTAGCGACGAAGACATGTACGAAAACGGTGTAGAATTCTCCAAAATAATAGATGTACCTTTTATATTTGAAAAGCGATAAAACATAAGTTTTATCGCTTTTTATTTTTAAGAATATTAGTAATACTTTTTTATTTGTTAGTTGTGTAGTTATACAAATGGGTGATTTTTAACTTCCTCTATTTCTTTTTTAATTAGTTTTTTAATATCTTTAAAGTAAGGCAATTCCTCGTGCATACATAATGAAATAGCTTCACCGCTTTCGCCTGCTCTGCCTGTACGTCCTATGCGGTGCACATAAGTTTCTGCCTGTTCAGGTATTTCGTAGTTTATTACGTGGGTTAGTTTATCTACATCTATACCACGCGATGCTATATCAGTAGCTACTAATACATTTAAGGTTCGTTCCTTAAATCCTTTTAGCGCACGCTCTCGTGCATTCTGCGATTTATTACCGTGTATAGCTTCCGATTTAATGTTGTACGCATTTAAGTCCTTGGCTACTTTATCGGCACCACGCTTGGTACGTGTAAATATAAGTACGTGGTCTATTTTTTGAGTTTTTAAAATATGTTTTAACAACGCACTTTTATTATTTTTTTCTACAAAATAAACAGATTGTTTTATGAGCGATGCCGTTGATGATACTGGGTTTACAGCCACACTTACAGGGTTTTGTAATATGGTATTGGCAAGTTTCATAATATCGGGTGCTGCTGTTGCCGAAAAGAATAATGTTTGACGCTTTGTGGGTAGCTTAGCAATAACTTTTTTCATATCGTTTATAAAACCCATATCTAGCATTCTATCGGCTTCGTCTAACACAAAATATTCAACAGCATGTATTTTTATATATCCCTGGTTCATCAAATCCAACAAACGCCCTGGTGTGGCTATAAGTATATCTATGCCTTTTTTTATGTGCGCTACTTGATGAAACTGCGATACACCACCAAAAACAATGGCGTGGCTAAAACCTAAGTTTTCGCCGTATTCTTTAAAATTTTCACTTATTTGTATTGCTAACTCACGTGTTGGTGCTAGTATTAAGGCTTTAATTTCTTTGCGTTGATTTGGCTTTTTATTTTGTTCCATCAATTGCAATATAGGTAGTGCAAATGCGGCAGTTTTACCTGTTCCAGTTTGTGCGCAACCAAAAATATCTTTTCCTTGCAATATATGCGGAATACTTTTTTCTTGTATTGGCGATGGGCTTTCGTACCCTTTTTTTGTCAGAGCGGTTAGCAATGGCTTAATTAAATTTAATTCGGCAAATGTCATTGTGTGTTGTTGTTTTAAATGAGTGTACTACTTTATCAAAGAAAAAAAATTGTAAAGCATAAACCACTGCACTAAACATTTTACAAAACCTATTGTAAATCAATCTTTAAAAAGTTATACAAATGTAGGCTTATTATTGCGTATAACCTATTGTTAGGTGGATTCAATTGATTGATGCAAAACTATGCTTCATTTTTAAGTTTTAGTTTTTGCTTAGGCAATAAAAAATTTAATCTTTTTCTTGGTCTTTTATTTAGCTTATCTATTCTATCAACTTTTAAAATCATAATTATATGCTATCATTTTATATCATTAGTAATACTGTTTTAGTGCAAAAACTATTAAAATAAAACTAATTGGTTTTATGAGTATTATTTGAGTTATTTGTTTATTTTTAAAAT
>JACMRI010000159.1 GCA_014376525.1 Bacteroidia bacterium
ACAAAAAATGGAAAGCCAAACAAGAAATAATGCCCTTGTCTTAATAAATTGAGGAGTATCATTACTAACAGTGCACCAGATATTATCCAATAGGATTCGTCTATTTCAACCGCATTGGGGCGTCTTATTACAAAAAAATTAATTATTAAAAACAATGCGGCGGCTATACCTACTATTCCAGTTTCGGACATTAAGCGCAAAAACATAGAGTTGGCATCTTTGGCATTATTAGCAAAACCACCAATTTTTATTTTTTTAGCCATAGAATATTTGTCAAATGCCACGGGATGAGAGCCCAAGCCTGTACCCAACCAATGTTCGGAAAAATTGCGTTTAGCTACATTATAATTATCATATAAATTGATGGCTGAACCATGTGTGCGTCCTATTTGATATTCGTTGGTTTCGTATACTTCAGTTAAGCCATCTATTCTGTCTCTAAATTCATATACATTATTATATAAATAAATATACGTTACAAGTATAAACGGAACCCCAAATACAGCACTTTTTACAAAACCAAAGTTAATAGCTAACAAAAATAACATAATGATAATTCCCCAATATCCCATACCCGAAAAAGATAAGAAATAAGCCACAATAACAACAAAACATTGCTTACGCGAATAGTAAAATGGCTTTACCAATAAAGTATAAATAGCAACAAACACACCACTTGAGCAAAATGTAGCAAAGTGCGTAGGCTCCATAAATATAGAATTAAGGCGTATGCCAAATGAACCACCTTTTATAACTCCCCACTTGTTAAGTATAAATGAATAATCGTAGCCTAAGCCAAAATTAAGCTTGAACGATACAAACTGTATTAAACCTATAATACTTACTATATACACCCCTTTTAAATAGAGTTCAAATAAACGCTGTACGTCATAATTAGCCTCTAGTATTACGTAATAATAAAATAAATAGGAAAGGCTTACTCCCAAAAATATTTTGAGAAAATATGCCCACGTATTGTTACCACTAATTACTTGAAACCAACCATAAAAAAACAAAAATACAAATGCGTATACAAACGTACGTGGAAACGAATGTCTGAATATAAACACTGGCAGTAAAAGCAAATATGCAAAATAACCTATATAAAACTCAAACGGAGAAGTAAATAGGGTTTTGGCATAGACAAATATGGAAACATAAATTAGTATTAATAACGCGTTATTAAATCTTCCTGTTTCAAACATTAATCAATAAGCATTATTTTGGTTTTGCAAGCCTTGCCAGTAGCCAAATCGGCTATTAGTGCTATGTATATGCCTGTGGGTACTCTATCTCCCTTAAAATTTTTTCCGTCCCAGAGGGCTTGTCCTCCAAGCGAATTTATCTCTACTATAAAATTGCCTGCTATATCAGTAATTTTCACAGTTGATTTTGCAAATACGTTTTTAATAACTATTGCTCCTGTATATTCGGGGCGCACTGGGTTGGGGTATGCATAAACCTCATCGCAATTATTTGATGCCTGCGTTGCCTCCGCTTTATAGGACTGTATGCCTGAGTTATGACCAAAAAAAACTTCTCCATTAATGTTGTTTATTGCTATACAATTAATTTCGTTGGTTATTAACGGACTATTTGACTTTGTATAATGTTTTATTTGCTCTGTACCATTATCATTTACTAAATACACGCCCGAGTTAGCGGTGGCTATCCATTTGCGATTAGCGGCATCTATAGTTACATTATTTACAGCTTCACTTTCTAATAAATATTCTAAATTACCTGTAGTATTTATTTTTATTTGTTGGGCAGTAAATGCATCATAAGTAGTTCCTGTTTTCTTAAGTACATTATCAGCGTTATAAAACACGGTAATACCTTTGTTTGTACCTATCCATATATCGCCGTTGGCATCTTCGGTCATACAATTTATTTCCAGTGTATGTAATGCTCCATTTATTTCATTATTATTTAATATTCTGTACTCATCATCGCTGGTGTCCTCTAATGTATTATTATCATTAAATACGGCTATTCCTAAATTGTTAGCAAATGCTAACCATTTAAAGCCATTGCGAGTAATTAATAATTGTTTGGTGCGCCCTTGCAGTCCTACTCCGTAAGCTTTCCACTTATCATCGGCAGTCTTTACTACCAATGGTTGCGAGGAATACGCATTGTCCATCCACAAATTATTATTTTTATCAAATACAGTATTATTTATTCCTACAAATAAATCGTTGCCAAATTGCCCCTGCAGAGCACTATTATCTTTGTTAAATACTTTGCCCGTTTTAATTCCTGCACTATCTATTACTTCTAATAAACCGCTATTCCAACTGGTAAAGTATTTTTGCAATTTGTTTTTAGGATTAACATTACTTGATGTAGTTGAACTGAAGAAATTATTTTTAGCAATGTCTTTATCGCCTCTAAAATCGTAAGTCCACGCAAAGTTTTTGTAACTTTGTACACCGTATAATCGGTAATTAGTAAAACCCGACAAATCATAACCTCCGCCTGCTACATACAATGTACTGTCTATAAAATTCATACGAAAACCAGTATCAAAAAACGAACTTGTGGGGCTGTATGTGCTTATGTTTTGAAAATTAGCATCGCAGTGTACTATGCCTTTAAGTTGGTCAGCCATATAATAGCCATTATTATCGTCGCTTATGGTTTGTATATGTGCGTAGCCCCCTTGCGAATTATATACTCCGTAACGTATAAAATTAAAATTAGTAGATTCGTGAACTAATGCAGCACCAAAATAAGTTACTACAATTTCGTTGTTGATGCTTGCTAGGTCTGAAATATCGTAGTTGCGAAACGCTACGGGCTTTATCCATTGTTGTAAAGTATTATACACAAATATAGTGTCTTGCCCATAAGCGATAGATGAATTATTAACCACTAATTGACTATTACATACTACAATATGCTTATATTTTTTGTTATATAATTTTGCATTATTATTCATAGAATCCAGTTTCCAGGTGCGGTAATTGGCTATTGCAGGGTTGTTTAACAAACATTTATAAATACCCTTATCTGTAGTGGCATACAAATAATTATTAAAAATAGTAGTTGCATTTACTGGTTTTGATTGCCCTTGTGGAACTAAGTAATAAGTATCAGTAATTTCTTGTTTAGTTAAATTAATTTTTACAATTCCAAAACCGCACGATAAATAAGCGTCAGTACCATTAATAAATACGTCATTAATAGTTTTTAAGCCTATGCCTGTTTTGGTTTTAATGTCGGATATATTGTATATTTTACCATTACGAAATAAATCTATATTGTAGTTGGTATGCACTATTACTAATGTTTGTGCCGCTTTGCTATAACGCAATAAGTTTATTTGATTGCTCGCAAAACCTTGCTCTGTACCTAATACATGCAGTGTATTATCATCAGTATCTAAATAATAAAAACCAGTTTTAGCTGCGCAATAAACTCTATTGCCCGCTTTGGCTACCTGCAAACCCGAGTTAAATGGGGCATGCAAACGCCACTCACCTAAATTGAGTTCTTTGTTAGCAAATGTTTGTGCATTTAATTGAGTAAAACTTGCAATAATACCGCTTAACATAAACGCATATAATTTGTTAATATTCATTTTTTTATTTTTATTTATAAGTGTTTTTTTATAAACTAATAACGATGTAACCCACTAATTTATTGTGTTATCATTTTGTTTATAGTTAGTATAAATGTAAAGTTATTTTTTGTTGTAATATACTTTTCATCAATTTTAATGTCGTTTTTAACAATTATTAATACGGGCTATACAATCATCAATTGCTTTGTGGGCTCTATTAAAAAATTGAAAACGTTGCTTTTCTGCAACGCCACTTATTAAAGTTGATTTTTTTATTAAATTTTTCATCCACTGGTCTATTTCGCCACAAAACTCTTGGTTGGCAGTAGCTAATGAGTTAAGCGAATTAAACGATATGTACGACAACAAGCTATCATTACTATTAATGTGTATGCAGTTAGTGCCAATCATCAAATCGCTGTAGTATAGACTAAACGGCACTTTTACGCCTTTGGGGTTTGTGTTTTTGTTTTCTATTTCGGCATCGTTATTCATTAGTTGCAACATTGTTTTTAGGTCGGTAAGTATTGCTACTGCATCATCTCGGTGTTTAAACGCACCCGATTCAAAGTAATATTCTACCTGTTTTATGTTGGTTTGTATGGTGTCGTGCGTCCATATTTCGGTACTTTCTATTTGCGCATAACCCTCACTTATTTGCAAGGCTATGTCTAATTGGGCTTGCGGAATTACGTTCCACGAAAATTTTTCGTGTTGATATTCGGGTACGTTTAATACCGAACGTTGCCAGTAAAATAGCTTAAAAGCAGCTAATTTGGGGGAGTGGAACGAGCGCATAATAGGTACTTCTTCTGCCGCGTAAATGAGCTTTGTACCTTCCGTTTTTTGCATTTGATGTATTTGGTGCAATAGACTAGTTAAATAAGTTTCAAAACTGTGTGCCGAATTGGTTAGCTTGTTGTAATGACAGGTAACCATATTGCCTTTGTTGGAAAAAATAGAATCTAACGACAAACGATACTTAAAACATATTTTATATGTTTCGTCGAGCGTAAACTCGGTTTGGCAACGCAAACGGCGGTAAGCACTGTCATTACTAATGCTGAGGAGTTCAGCAATATCATCGGCAAGCGAAACATTAGCAGGTACGCTTTTTTTTAAGTGCCTTACAAACACTTCCTGCATTTCTACTACTATATTTTTTGGCATTTTTATTTGCATTTATTGCAACTAAGGTAATTATTATTTGCAAAAAATGCAAAAAATGAAATTGCCAGTTGCATTTATTGCAAATAATTGAAGTTTTAACTCTTTTTAGTACTCCTAATTATTGTTTTGTGCAACTATTACAAAAGCAGGGCTACAAAACAATTTTAATAGCCCTCCTTGGCGATATATGTTTGTACCAGAAAATTAATCAACTAAGTAAAACTTAAAATGAAAACATCACTCGCAATTCTAATAGCATTACTAACACTTACCTCGTGTAGCTTACAAAAACTTATGTATAGCCCTGGGTATAGTTTTATGTGGAATATTAATAAACACAATGCTCCTATACAAAATGCAACCGCTACAAATAATAACCAAATTGAAGAAAGCTAACGCAATGATAGTATAATAACAGACGATTACGTAGCATCAACTGAAACTAAAATAACTGTTACCAAAACTGAAAAGATAAATTTAACAAGTGTTAAAAAAATAAAATTAAATGCGGTTAAAAATTTAGGAGTTCAAATAA
>JACMRI010000160.1 GCA_014376525.1 Bacteroidia bacterium
TACAAATCGTTTATTTGTTAATTAATAGATGTATTTATAAAAAATTGTAATATTTTATAAAAGTTTAAATTTAAATATCGATTAATTTTTTTACAAATGAGAATTGAACAACTCACTTTTACTCGTTTTGTAGCCGCATTATCTATAGTGGTCTTTCATTATGGAAAAAATATAGCACCATTTAATCACTTGTCTATTTCATTTTTGTTTACACAAGCCAATGTGGGCGTTAGTTATTTTTTTATACTTTCAGGTTTTGTTATGATAATAGCTTATGGTAACCAATTGGTTATAAATACGCTAGAATACTACAAAAACCGTATTGCGCGTATATATCCTGTTTATTTTTTGGCTATTGTTTTAGTTTTTACATTTAAGTTGTTTGGTAAATCGGTTATTAATGTAGTTGATTTAGCCTTAAACATATTTTCGTTACAAGCGTGGATACCTGGTAAAGCACTATCGTTTAATGGTGTAGGTTGGTCTTTATCTGTTGAGTTTTTGTTTTATGCCTTATTTCCTTTTTTGTTTAATTATATTTATAGCAAAAAATATAGTTTTAAGTGGTTAAGTAGCGTTATACTTTTAGTTTTTGTGGTTACACAGCTTGTTTTACATTGGTTCTTATCTTCGGTTTATTATCACGGCTTCCCATCTCCTGGGCACGATTTTATTTATTATTTTCCATTAATGCATCTCAACGAGTTTTTGATAGGAAATGCAGTAGGCTTGCTATTTATAAAGCAACTAAAACATAAAACGGGCAGTTACGATATACCTATTATTAGTTTAGTTGTACTTATTGGCATAGTGTTAAAATACCCTATAGGATTAGAGTTTCACAATGGCTTGCTTGCTATATTATTTGTACCGCTTATTGTGTTTGTAGCCTTAAATAATGGTTTACTTACACGCATTATGAAACTAAAATGGTTTGTTTATTTAGGCGAGATTAGTTTTGGAGTATATATATTGCAACGTCCAGTATTTAACTACAGTAATTTTTTGTTTGGAAAGTTAGGCGTGCAAAATCCTACATTCCTTTTTTACGTGGCCATTGTTGTGTTAGTAATAGTTGCAGGGTTAAGTTACTCATTTATAGAAACGCCTTTGCGTTATTATATCAAAACATATAGGAGTAAAGCGTCTTAATTTCAGTAGAGATAATTTATAATTGGGTTAAAAATTATTACGCCTAAAAAACAGAATAAGCGTTTAACAAACCAAAAGCCCCAGCAAACATTAGTTTGCTGGGACTAAAAGAAAATTATTGAAAGGGAGTAAATAACTATACTAAAGCAAATTTAGCAGCGTTACGTTTACGGTCGCCCTCCTCTAAATATATTTTGCGTAAGCGAATACTTTTTGGAGTTAGTTCCACGTATTCGTCTGCTTGTATATATTCCATAGCTTCTTCTAAGCTAAATTTAATTGCAGGAATTATACGCACTTTATCATCAGTACCCGATGCACGCATGTTGGTTAATTTTTTCTCTATCGTAATATTTACTACAATATCATCGTTACGAGAGTTCTCGCCAATAACTTGTCCGCTATATACTTCGTCTCCTGGTTCTACAAAGAAACGGCCACGATCTTGCAATTTATCAATAGCATAGGCTACCGTAGTACCTTTTTCTTTTGATATTAACGATCCTGCACTACGTCCTGCTATATCGCCTTTCCATGGCTCGTAGCCTTTTAAACGGTGAGATATAATAGCTTCTCCAGCAGTAGCTGTAAGTAAGTTGGTACGTAAGCCAATAATACCTCGCGATGGAATTTCAAATTCTAACTGAATTAAATCTCCCTTAGGTTGCATTATAGTCATATCTCCCTTACGTTGGCTTACTAGCTCAATAACCTTTCCGCTCGATGATTCAGGAACATCAATACTCAATATTTCTATTGGCTCATGTTTAGTGCCATTAATTTCTTTTATCAATACTCTTGGCTGACCAATTTGTAACTCATACCCCTCACGGCGCATGGTTTCAATTAATATAGACAAGTGCAATATACCACGTCCGTATACCAAAAATGCATCGGCACTGTCGGTTTCTTCAACGCGCATTGCTAAATTCTTTTCGGTTTCTTTTTCCAAACGCTCACGTATATGGCGGCTTGTTACAAATTTACCTTCTTTACCAAAAAACGGCGAATTGTTAATAGTAAATAGCATACTCATAGTAGGCTCATCTATTTTAATGTGCTCTATTGGTTCTGGGTCGTCAATATCGGCAATAGTATCGCCAATTTCAAAATTCTCAATACCATTTACTGCACATATATCTCCACATTTAACCTCCGTAACCTTACGTTTACCTAAGCCTTCAAATACATATACTTCTTTTATACGTTGTTTAACCCTAACATCGTTACGCTTGCACAAGGTTACAAACATGCCCTCTTTAATAGTACCACGTTGAATACGACCAATAGCCATACGCCCTGTAAATGCTGAAAAATCTAACGATGTAACTTGCATTTGTACCGTACCTTCATTCATAGGAGCTGGTGGCACATTAGCAACAATAATATCAAGTAAGTGAGTAATATCAGTAGTTGGAGTTTTCCAATCTGGACCCATCCAACCTTGCTTAGACGACCCATAAACAGTTTTGAAATCTAATTGTTTTTCGGTAGCACCTAAATTATAAAATAAATCAAATACACTATCGTGTACCTCGTCTGGCCTACAGTTTGGCTTATCTACTTTGTTAATGATTAATATAGCTGTTTTTCCTAATTCTAATGCTTTAGATAACACAAAACGTGTTTGAGGCATTGGACCTTCAAACGCATCAACCAACAAACATACACCATCGCACATATTTAATACACGCTCTACTTCACCGCCAAAATCGCTGTGACCAGGTGTATCTATAATATTAATTTTGGTACCGTTGTAAGTTATAGAAACGTTTTTAGACAAAATGGTTATACCACGTTCACGTTCTAAATCGTTATTATCTAATATAAGTTCGCCACTTTCTTGGTTATCGCGAAATAACTTTGCAGTGTGAAGCATTTTATCAACCAAGGTAGTTTTACCGTGATCTACGTGGGCAATAATGGCTACGTTTCTAATGTTTTGCATTTCAATAATTTGTTTTTTGTTTTACGTTTAATTTTGTGCAAAAGTAAATTTATTATTCGGCATTACCCAATTTTAAATACAATGAAATGCTTTTAATGCAAAACTTGTTTTTTTTTGTAAAAAAGTTTTGTTTTACTGAAATACTAGTTTAATATTGCATATAATTACAGATAAATAAAAAACCAAACATAAATAGCCGTTTTAATAGGTTGCCCAATATGAAAAAAATACTTAACACCTTACTTGCAGTAGCGTTATCAGGTTATTCAGCTTACGCTGCGCAAATAATTATAGAAGGAAATTATCAAGGAAAAAACTTGTATATATCCAATCCGTATGCTGGTTCGGGCGTAGGTTTTTGCGTATATGAGGTGTATGTAAATGATAAATTAACTACCGACGAATGGAACTCTAGCGCATTTGAAGTAGATTTTACCAATTTTTCGCTTAAAAGCGGCGATAAAGTTGTGGTTAGAATTAAACACAAAGACGATTGCAAACCAAAGGTATTAAACCCTGAGGTATTAAAACCAAAAAGTACATTTGAAATAGTTGCCATGAAAGTAGATAAAGACGGCAGCATGAATTGGAAAGCAAAAGGCGAAACGGGTAAATTGGCTTACGTAGTAGAGCAGTTTCGTTGGAACAAATGGATTAAAGTAACCGAAGTACAAGGTAAAGGAACAGAAAATGCAGATTATACAGCCAAAGTGGTACCACACTCAGGCGAAAACAAATTTAGAGTTAAACAAGTTGATTTTAGTGGAAGCCCACGTTATTCTGAGCCTGTAAAATTTCGTTCTATGAGCAAAGAAATTACATTCTCTCCTCAAAAAGCTGACAAAGAAGTTGTATTTAGCGATGATACCATGTTCGAAGTTTGGGACCAATACGGAAACATTGTAAAAAAAGGAAGCGGGGCTAAGGTAGATGTAGCCAGCCTGCAAAAAGGTATTTACTACCTTAACTTTGATAACAAAACAGATAAATTTGTAAAAAAATAAGTTGTAATTAAATTAATTTACTACATAATACACTAATTTATAAAAGGAACAAGCAGCAGTGTTTGTTCCTTTTTTTATTTCGCACAGTATATATACCATGCTCAATTATAATTTACCCATTACTGCTACATTAACCACCAAAGCAGGTATCATCAACGATTTTACAACGCAAACAAGTACCAATACCGACCACAATACCGTGGATTCGTTTGGCGATGAATGGGCTAAGTTTGACACATTTACCCACCAAGATATTGCTACTGCTGGTGCCGAATATTTTGATATTGTAACCAACCAAATGCTTAACTTACAAAGTACTGTGCTTGATGTTGGCTGCGGTACTGGGCGCTGGAGTATGTATGTGGCCAACAGGGCCAAATACATTGAAGCCATAGACCCTAGCAGCGCCGTGGTAAGTGCACAACAACTGACGCAACACATTGCCAACATACGCATAACCAAAGCCAGTGCCGATGCTATACCCTTTGCTAACAATAGCTTTGATTTTGTGTTTAGCCTTGGCGTGCTGCACCACATACCCAATACGCAGCAAGCCATAAAAGATGCGGTAAGCAAATTAAAGCCACAAGGTTGGTTTTTGGTGTATTTATATTATAGTTTGGACAACAGAGGCGTGGTATATAAAGCTATTTTTTACGCATCAAACGCGGTGCGTTTATTGGTTAATAAACTACCCGCAAAACTTAAACTAATAGTGTGCGATGCCATAGCGGTACTCGTGTATATGCCGTTGGTGTTGCTATGCAGAGGTTTGTGTAAAATAGGATTACAAGCCGTTGCAAAAAAAATACCGCTGTATTATTACATCGATAAAAACTTTTACATCATTAGAAACGATGCCTTAGATAGGTTTGGAACACCGTTAGAACAACGCTTTTCTAAAACCGAAGTAGAAACTATGCTACACAATGCGGGCTTGGGTAATATTACGTTTTCTAACCAGCAACCTTACTGGCACGCAGTAGGGCAAAAATTATAGTAATTTAGGAATGTTAAACATTTTGTTTTTAGCGGCGCATCGTCCTAATAGATCTCCTGGGCAACGGTATAGATTTGAGCAGTATTTCCCATACCTTAAATCGCAGGGTATTAATTACAAACTATCGTACATTATAACCGAAGCTGATGATGCTGTTTTTTATAGTGGCGGAACTGTTTTGGATAAATTTAGAATACTTATAAAATCTATTCTAAAACGTTATGCACACAAAAGAGATTATAATAACTACGATATTGTGTTTGTGCAACGAGAAGCATTAATGATTGGTTGGACGTTTTTTGAGCGAAGTATAAAAAAAAGCAAAGCAAAATTTGTTTTTGATTTTGATGATAGTATTTGGTTGTTAGACACAAGTGTAGCAAATAAAAAATTTGAGTGGCTTAAAAACCCCGAAAAAACTGCCAAAATTATTCGTTTTGCCGATTGTGTTTTTGCAGGAAATGCCTATTTGGCTAACTACGCAAAACACTACAACACTGTTGTTAAAATAGTACCCACAACTATTGATACCGATATACACTTTCCCAATAAAACACTACGCAACAAAGGTGTAATTACTATTGGTTGGAGCGGAAGCAGTACTACCATTAAACACTTTGAATATGCACTTGATTTTTTAACAACCTTAAAACAAAAATACGGTAGTAAAATTAACATTGTAGTAATGGGCGATGCTTCGTACGTAAATGAAACACTAGGTATTAAAGGCGTTGAGTGGTCGGCAGAAGGTGAGGTAACTGTTTTGAATACGTTTGATATTGGCATAATGCCCTTGCCTAATGATGAGTGGGCAAAAGGAAAGTGTGGCTTAAAAGGATTATCGTACATGGCATTGGAAATAGCTACGGTTATGTCGCCGGTGGGTGTAAACACCGAAATAATACAACATGGTATTAATGGTTTTTTAGCTAACACACATCAGGAGTGGGTAACTACAATAAGCGCAATAATTGATGATGCTGAGTTACGCAAAAACGTAGGTAAGGCAGCACGCTTAACCGTAATTGAAAAATACTCCGTGCTAGCACAGCGAGATAATTACATTACTTATTTTAAAGAGGTGTTAATGTAAAACCGAATAGTACACCACACGCAAACTATTAATAGAAAACCCCACCTTAGCCAAGCCGCAAACGGTTAGTGGCAATGCTAACACGACCGACAATGCTAACATAAAACGACAACCGCACGTTTAGCACATTTGGTTTTGCCCTACACACAAGCCAACGCTTAGCAAAACCAAAAGAGCCACTTTTTATCCATCGCAACTCAAACAGAATACTAACTTTACGTTATAAAATAAAATAAAATATGTTTGAACAAACCTTTAAAAATATAGACGACATACTGCACAAAGACGCGGGTTGTGGCAGTGAACTGGATTATGTGGAGCAAACTTCTTGGGTGTTGTTCCTCAAATACCTTGACGACTTAGAAAAGGACAAAGCCACAGCAGCAGAGCTTACAGGAAAAACGTACACCAACATTATTGCGCCGGAATTTCAATGGACTGTTTGGGCTGCACCAAAATTGCCTGATGGCAAACCCGATTATCACAATGCCCCAACTGGAGATGATTTACTCGAAATGGTTAACAACAAACTATTTACTTACCAGCATTTATACAAACAAAAAGTGGCGTAATGACGTGACATAGCCGACATATAGCTAAAGCTTCGCATTCATACACATTTGCAAGTCAACGCACTGGAGACAGTGCAAACTTGACACGTCAGACCATCGACCGAAGAGAACCACTACCCATAACAGCGGTTTGGCAAAAGTGGCGGTTCAGTGCTCCGAACACACACTTGGTGGTTAATCAAACATTCGTTCTGCGCATCAACTTTTGGGTGAAAATTGCCACCTTTTTAAACTCGCAAACCTTTAGCGGTCATTCTCAAATTAACCACTGACTATAAACAATAGAATAATTTAACTAAAAAAATTAATATGGACTTATCTAAACTTTTGGAAAAACTTTATCAAAAACTTCTTTCAAACAAAACAAAAGAAAAGAGTGAACGGGTTATTTTGTGGATTGCTTTAGTGAGTTTTATAATTCACTTATTAATGATTGGATTGATACATTTTAATATTATCACTGTTAATGAACCATCAAACTTATTAAAAAATCCTATCGCTGCCATTTATACCCCTTTTTCTTTTATATTGGTTTATGAGGTA
>JACMRI010000161.1 GCA_014376525.1 Bacteroidia bacterium
GTTCCATTAGTATCTGCATATGTATTATTTATTACATATACGTCGTCAATAGAATCTTGGATTTTACTTTTATTTTTTTCGTGTTTAGAACGTGTGCAATCAATAGCCATATTACGTGCTATATTTATCATCCAAGTGTATAAGCGACCTTTGGTACTGTCGTAGCTTTCAAAATTATTCCATATTTTAACAAATGTATTTTGAAGTACATCTTCCGCCTCTTCTGTACTGGTAACTATATTATTTATAATTCCAAAAATTGCTCTTGAATAATTATCATACAAATACGCAAAAGCTTGCTGATTACGATTTTTAATCATATCAACTAATTCGTCATGAGTATATGCTAATGTTTTTTTCAATTGATATATAATATTAATTTATTTTAATAAAAACATTGCAATTATACTAATTAAAACCCAATACAAATAGCACTTGGGTATATTTTATTTTAAAAAATTAAAACTAAAATAGTTTACTTTACGTATGTGAAGTTGAAAATAATAAGCATATAAAACAATTATAACACAATGAACAAAAAAAACATTTTTTACTTAGTATGCGGAGGAGTATTAGTAGGAGTAACTGTATTTTTAACACTAAAAGAAAAAGTAAAAAAATCAGAATTTTTGCCCTTAAAAGAAAGGGCTGCTGCAATAGCAAAAGGGCCCGAATGGGAACAAACCAAACAACGTGCTGCATTGTTATATAGCACACTTAAAACAAAAAAAGCTAAGACAGACTTGGCAAGTATATATATGGTAGAAGGACGCATTACTGGCGACAGAACTTACTACGATAAAGCTGCTTTACAGCTAGTAAACTCGGTGCTTAAAGCAGATAGTAACGATTTTGAATCATCAGTGTATAAAGCTATGATATTATTATCTCAACATCATTTTGCTGACGCACAAGTTATAGGTAATAAACTATTGAAACAAAACCAAAACAGTGCATCTATATATGGTATATTAGTTGATGCTAATGTGGAGTTAGGTAACTATAAGGAAGCTGTAGCTTATGCTGATAAAATGGTAGGTTTGCGCCCCGACTTACGCTCATATAGCCGAGTATCATACTTACGCGAAATATATGGTGATTACACAGGTGCCAAAGCAGCTATGAAAATGGCTGTAACAGCTGGTGTTTTAGGGCAAGAAGAAACTGAATGGTGTACTGTACAACTTGGACATTTATACGAGCTTAGTGGTATGATTGATACCGCCGAAATGGCCTATAACAGTGCATTAGCGGCACGTCCTGGTTTTGCACCAGCATACGCAGGTTTGGGTCGTGTAGAAAAAGCGAACAAAAATTACGATAAAGCTATTATGTATTTTAATAATGCTAAGGCGATGTTAGCCGACTATTCTTATGATGAAGAATTATCGAGTGTGTATGCACTTAAAGGGAATAAAGAAAAAGCAAAAGAACACATCCAAATAGCACTAAACATGCTTAATGCTGAGGCACAAAAAGGAAATGATGACGAGGAAATAGGGCATTATTCCGATAGAGAATTAGCATATGCTTACCTAATGGAAGACGACAAAGACAAAGCTTTAGAACATGCGCTAATGGAATACAATCGTCGTCCTAATAATATAGATGTAAACGAAGTATTGGCTTGGGTGTATTATAAAAAGGGAGATTTTACTAATGCTGTAAAATACATTCAGGTGGCTTTACAAACCAATTCTAAAAATCCAATACTAAATAACCGAGCTGGCTTAATATTTTATAATGGTGGTAATAAAGTACGTGGTGGAACTTTATTAACAGAATCATTAAAACAAAAAAATATATTAGAAAAATCACAACTAGACGAAACACTTGCCATAATAAAATAAGTTTAAAGTTACACTAATGCAAAAACCAATAAACTACTCTTTACTTTTATTACTGGTATTTTTGCTACTACCTAGTATTAACTTTGGGCATACTATCAATTATATATTAGAGGGAGCACCTACCAATAATGTGGTATGGTACTATTTGAAGTTAGGATACCAACATATATTACCCTTAGGACTTGACCATATATTATTTGTAGTCGGTCTGTGCATGCTCAACGCTAATATAAAAACACTCTTTTGGCAAGCATCAGCATTTACGGTAGCCCATACTATTACATTAATACTAAGTATGAAAAACATTATAACTGCTCCGCCAGCTATAGTAGAGCCTATAATAGCACTTTCAATAGTATTTATAGCCATAGAAAACATTGTGTTTAACAAACTTAATCCGTTGCGTATTGTTATTATATTTTTGTTTGGATTAATACATGGTTTAGGTTTTGCAAGTGCGCTAAACGAAATGGGTTTACCACGCGATGCATTTTACACTTCGTTACTTTCATTTAATATTGGTGTGGAGTTAGGTCAATTTACCATAATACTATTGGTGTATTGGTTGCTTATAAAATGGTTTCAACAGAAAGAGTATTACCGCAAATTTATTACCATACCTATATCATTAGTTATAAGCGCAATAGCATTATACTGGGCTGTGGAGCGTATTATTTAATAACACAATATTTTTTTTTGCCACGAATGCACGAATATTTTTTATTCGCACTCGTGGCATTTTTGATAAAAAATTATGGTTAGCAAATACCACATAAGACCGATAAGTTTTTGCTTAACAATGGAAAACATTATTTAACTGTAAACTAAATTATTGTGTTACAAATGCCAATAAAAAACATTTGTGGTTACGTAGTATTTCATTTGAAATTAGTTTCTTGAACAAAAAAAGAGTCTTAATATACATTAAGACTCTTTTGTCGGGGTGGCCAGATTCGAACTGACGGCCTCCACGTCCCAAACGTGGCGCGATACCGGGCTACGCTACACCCCGAAATAAATAAAGTTAAATAATGTTCATTTATATCGACTGCAAACATACACTTTATTTTCAAATAAAAGTATTTAGTTCATATTTTTTGATCAAATAATTTATGCCTTGCTAAGTTCTTTTATTTTACTTTCGTTTAAGACTATTAAAGGATCGTTCTTGCGCATTATAAAGCCACCGCCCACTAAGTCGTCTCCGTCATAAAAAACTGCAGACTGGCCTGGTGCTAAGCCTTGTACAGGCTTGTGAAACGTTACCTTAAGCAAGTCGCCTATTTGTGTTATACTACTCATTGTTCCTGCGTCTTTATAACGTATTTTGGTAAGTAGGTCGGGAGCTTGGTCTATACTTGCGTATTTACTCAAACTAAAACTACGCACATACATTTGTTGCTCTTGTAATTCTTCCTGCGAGCCTAATACTACTATGTTGGTTTCTGGTATTATTTCCAACACAAAAGCAGGCGTGCCAAACGCTATTACTAAGCCTTTGCGTTGCCCTATGGTATAGAACGGATAACCTTTGTGTTGTCCCAATACCTTTCCCGAACGGTCTATAAAATTACCACCGTTTACACGTGCTTCCAGCAAGGGATCTTTGTGTTTTAAAAATGCTCGGTAATCATTATCAGGTACAAAACATATTTCATAGCTTTCACTTTTGTTTGCAAGTTCAAATAGGCCTGCTTCTACAGCAAGTTGTTTTATATATGTTTTTTGCAATGTACCCAATGGAAACAACGTACGTGCAAGGCTTGCTTGCGATAGCCCCCACAAAACATACGACTGATCTTTTTTGATATCAATGCCTTTGCTTACTACATATCTATCATTTACATTGCGTACTTGTGCATAATGTCCTGTGGCTATGAACTCGCAACCTAGTTGGTCGGCACGTTTAAGTAGTGCTTCCCACTTTATGTGTGTGTTGCACAGTACGCAAGGGTTTGGTGTGCGTCCTGCCAAATATTCTTCTACAAAATTATCAATAATATGGTCACCAAATTCGCTACGAATATCTAATATTAAATGATGAAACCCAGCTTTTACAGCTACTGTACGTGCATCATTAATACTATCCAAACTACAACAACCTGTTTCTTTTTTGCTACCACCACTGGTTTCATAGTCCCACGTTTTCATGGTTATACCTATTACTTCGTAGCCTTGTTCGTGTAACATTAGCGCTGCCACGGTACTGTCTATACCGCCACTCATTGCCACTAATACTTTGCCTTTGCTAGTCATTGAATTTTAATTACGAATTACGTTTAAACACAGATATAAAATAGAGTAATAAATAGTCGCCTATTATTCGCCTCCCATAAATTGTTTATTAAACTCTTCCTCTATGTTTTGATTAGGTAATGGTGTGGGTGTGGGTTCGTCTTTTTGTAAGATATCTCTACCATTTTTATAAATAGCCTTACGTTCTAAGCCTCCATTTTCTTTAAAATAAAACCATGTACCTATACGTATACCATGTTTATAAAACCCTTCAGAATATTGCTTTCCGTTGGCATAGTATGATGTAGCTTTACCTTCTATCTCTCCTTTGGTGTAACTAGCCTCATCTTTAAGTTGCCCTGTAGGATAGTACGAACGCCAGTTTCCGCTTTCTATTCCGTTTTCAAAATAAGTTTCTTCGGACAGTTTCCCGTTTAAATAAAACTTTTTACTCACTCCTACTACTTTATTATTTAAATAAGTTTCTTGTGCTACTAGGTGGTTATCAAAACTGTAATAATTCCACACACTATCTTTTTGTTGATTGTTGTAATTACCCAACGAAAGTACGTTTCCGTTATCATGATAAAACGTATTACGTGCTAAACCTTTTACACGTGAGTCAAACACGTTTATGGCTTCCACTTTACCATTATCATAGTAATAATAAAATGTACCTACAGGCGTATCGTTTACAAAAGTGCCTGTATATTTTAGTTTACCATTGGGGTGCATTTTTTGCCAACTACCCTGTTTTAATCCCTTAGCATCTTTTTTATTAATAGCTTCAGTTTGAGCAGTAACAATACTTTGCACTAATAGCATAGTGCATAATAAAGCGGTAAAATAGATTAATTTGGGCATAATAGAATTAATTTTTATTGTCGTGTTGCGTTTCCTTTTTCTACGCTCATCATTTGTTGCATTGTGCGTTGCATACCGTCTGCACTACCATCTAAGAATATGGTGTTGCCAGTACCGTTTTCTGCGAAGTGCTTAATGGCTTCTGTCCACATACTAAACAGTAAGTATGAACCATCAAGATTTTCTTGTTTCATTTCGTGTGCGGCCTCGGTCATACCTTTGGCTACTTCCTTGCGGAATAAGGCTATACCTTGACCACGCAGTTGTGCTGCCTCTTTCTCAGCAAGGGCTGAAATTTTTATTGCATTACCATCTGCCTCGGCAGCTTTGGTTTTGGTTATTAATAAGGCTTGCCCTTCATTTTCGGCAGCTGCTTTTAAGTTTTGTGATGCTACTACTTGGCTCATCGATTTCATAATAACTTCATCAAACGTAATGTCGTTTAATTGTAAATCTATTAAATGATATCCCCACTCCTCAAGAGTTTGATCAATATTTTCTTTTACGTCGTTAGCAATTTCGCGGCGTAATGACAGTACTTCCCCTTGGCGTTTGGTAGCTATAAACCCACGTATTGACCCCTCTATAGTGCGCACTAATGCCTGCATAAAGCTACGATCGTCCATAAATTTAAAGGCCACGTTTTTAATAGACTCTTCGTCTTGATTAATTACTGAATACAATAACATGGCTTTAAAAAAAACGTTGGCTTGGTCGTTAGTTGTGGCCTGAAACTCCAACTCTACACTACGATTTTGAATACTTACACGACGAAATATTTGTTCTATAAACGGCACTTTAAAATTTAAACCTGGTGTGAGTATACGGCGATACTTACCAAATATTGTTACTACGGCTATTTGCCCTTGTTGCACAGTTACGAAAGAACCTAGCAATGTGGCTACTATTATTGCTATAATAATGTAAATAAAATACTGCATAATGTTTTGTTTTTTAAATAAATTGCGTTTTAATAATTAATATAAAAGTAACTAATTTATATGTAATGTAATTATTAAATTGTACAAACTATTTGCTAAAATGTATTTAATTCGCTCAGCTATCTTGGATTGATTTACAA
>JACMRI010000162.1 GCA_014376525.1 Bacteroidia bacterium
AAAGAACCTGTAGTGTGCCAACCCAACACTAACAATGGGTACGGCAACTATAGCTTTAACATAACATAGCATTATACGCCCTCAAATAGTCGTATAATAACATTATGTGTAAATAGCGAAGCTATACGCTAAACTGCCGTAACCATTGTTAGTGCTCAATCCCAAGTACACTAATGCCAAAGGAGTAAAAGCTCAATTTTTATTAATGAAGCTTTGATACTGCGTTGTAACGTGCGACTTCATTATTAAAAATGAGCAACCAAAGGTGTTTGGGGTATTGGTAGGTTGCTCCAAACAACACATTACAACTTAATACCACATACTTATTTATTACCCTAATTGCTTATAAAATTTACTGTCTTGGGGGGCGTGCTTTGGCTCCGCTCAGCATAACAGTTATAGTGCCTACAGCCAGCGTGGATAAAGCGGTTGCGGTTTTTTCTTCGCAATATGTGTGCGTGTGAGCCACTGCGAGTAGAAACAATGGGTACTTACAAAAAAGCACGTTAGTGCGCTGTGAGCTATGCAGGCACTGCACATGGTGCGCCTATAACGCCATAGGATACATTGGTAAGCGCTATTTATTATTGGTGCTGGGGTAAGCTAATTTAGCGAGTAAGCAAATTTATTTTTACTTATAATAAAAGACCTAACAAGAATCGCAACGCATAATTATTGGTAACGTGTGCGCAATTTTTAAATGTACGCTTCTTATACAAAACAAAATAAGCGCAATTAGTACACTCTTTTTAAAATATTGTTATTACTCTAAAAAAATTGTACAATAAACCAAGTGTACTCAAAAATGTTTAGTTTTGTTTGATAAACTTGGTGATAAATATTTAATATAAACAGCTATATTAGATTAGAGCACAGTGTAATTTTTTAGTAAACAGTAAAATACAATGAAAAAACCATCGTTCGACGATATATATATGGACTTAGCTACCAGCCTTGCTTTGCGCTCGCATTGCGTAAAAGCACAAGTAGGTGCAGTACTTACCAAAGACTCCAGAGTAATATCATTGGGGTATAACGGCCCGCCTGCTGGTACTCATAATTGCGATGAGCAATGGCCCATAGAGGGGTGTCCCCGCGATAGTAAGGGCAGCTGTTCGTTAGCATTGCACGCTGAGCAAAACGCAATATTATACGCATCTAAAAACAATGTAGAAATAAGTGGCTCAACGCTTTATGTTACGCTATCGCCGTGCATTTCGTGTGCTCGTGTAATATTTACTACAGGTATTAAACGTGTTATTTACTTAAATTCGTACGCTGATTTTAAGGGCTTAAAAAGTGACGAAGGTGTTGACTTTTTGGTTAAATTCGGAGTTGATGTATCTCGTTATACATCAACGAAGTAGCATTGAAAATCACTATTTAAAATTAAAACTATGCATATTTATTTCAAATTAGTACTGTTTTGTTGTGTATTATTTACAGTTGTTTCATCGTGCAAAAAAGAAACGGAATCTACTAATGTGCCAACAACCGCTACCAACTTTCCTGCACCTACTGCTACCACACCAACTGTTAGCAATGGAGCATTTACATGGATAGAAAATAATATTGGCAATACCAACGAGGCAGACTCTGCACGTTACACATATTTGCAAAAAAGTATTTATGCCTTTAAATTAGGTATGGGAACATCTTTTAAAATAACTCTAACTGCTAATACGCCTGATACATACACAATATCAAGTGCCAATACATTTGCATTATCAAAAGGGAGTGTATCTTACAAGGCAATATCTGGTAGTGTAGTTATAAATGATAATACCAACGGAAAACTTACTGGAGCATATAATGTAACTATGAATACAGGCGGATTAAACAATGTAAAGGGCGAATTTAGCGAAGTGCCGTTAAAATAATTTGTCAATTTTAATAACACTAAATTATATATAACGAGAGTTTTATCTTAATAATTTGGTAACACTAAATTGTATATTTTGTTATTATTACTGTGTAGTTTTGTGCCGTTAAATAATTATAAACTATGGAAATTTCTTTTTTTATTGCCAGTTTTGTTTCGCTGTTTGCGCTTATTAACCCACTAAGTGCATTACCAGTATTTATTTCATTAACTGAAAATCAGGATTCTAAGTGGCGTAACGAACAAATACGCAAAACGTGTATGTACATCATTATTATTTGCCTTTGCTCCTACCTTATAGGTTCGCATATACTAGCTTTTTTTGGTATATCTATTAGTGCATTAAAAATAGCAGGTGGTATTATGATTTCTCGCTCCGGTTTTTTGTTGTTAAATGCCAAACACAAACGCGATGTAAAAGGCGATTTAATGAAAGAATCAATGGAGAAAGAAGATATTTCATTCAGCCCTTTAGCTATGCCTCTGTTATCAGGTCCTGGATCTATTTCGTTATTAATTAATATGTCAATAGAATCGCCGTTGGGCCAAAATGGGTTAGTAATAGTACTCGCAATACTTAGCGTAACGTTATGTATTTATACTATATTTTCTATAGCTCCACGTATATTAAGTTACACAGGGCAAGCTGGATTAAAGTCGATGTCTAAAATTATGGGTTTTTTGGTATTGTCTATTGGTATAGAAATGATATCATCAAGTGTACTTAATATGATAAAAAGTATACCGTTATAAAAAAAGCTGTTAATAATAAGTACCACTTCTACCATTACTTTACTCTTGTTTTTATTGCTAATTTCTTATTATTGCAATAAATAAAAACATTAATTATGGCCGAAGAAAAAAAAGGAAATTATAGCGAAGACGATATTAAAACCCTGGATTGGAAAGAGCATATACGCCTGCGACCAGGCATGTATATTGGAAAACTAGGCGACGGACAAAGCCACGACGACGGTATATATATACTTGTAAAAGAAGTATTTGACAACTGCATTGACGAATACGTAATGGGTCATGGCAAAAAAGTAGAGATAACCATAAAAGACCAAGTAGTACGTGTACGCGACTACGGACGTGGTATACCTCTAGGCAAATTGGTTGATGTAGTAAGCAAAATAAATACAGGTGCAAAGTACGATAGCGAAGCATTTAAAAAATCGGTAGGATTGAACGGTGTGGGTACTAAAGCGGTAAATGCTTTGTCATCAGCATTTAAGGTGGAGGCCTATCGTGAAGGAAAAATGCGTACTGCCGAGTTTGTGCGTGGCGTACTCATTACAGAAAGTGCAATAGTAGATTCCAACCAAAAAAACGGAACTTTAGTAGTATTTACTCCCGATTCAACTGTGTTTCACAACTATCATTTCCTTACCGAATATGTAGAAAAAATGTTGTGGAATTATGCTTACCTCAATACAGGTTTGTCAATACACTACAACGGACAAGAAATAAAAAGTGAAAATGGCTTGTACGATTTACTAGTACAAAACATACAAGAAACACCCATTTATCCCATAATACACATTAAGGGATTTGATATTGAAGTGGCTATGACACACGGGCATGGCTATGGCGAGGAGTACTATTCGTTTGTAAACGGACAGCACACCACGCAAGGCGGTACGCACCAACAAGCGTTTAGAGAATCATTGGTAACTGTTATTCGTAACTATTACAAAAAAGATTTTGATGCCGTAGATATACGCACAAGCATAATAGCTGCCGTAAGTGTAAAGGTGCAAGAGCCCGTGTTTGAATCGCAAACCAAAACCAAGTTAGGATCGGCCGAAGTAGCTCCAAACGGACAAAGTATGAAAGCGTTTATTAACGATTTTCTTAAAACTGCGTTAGATAATTATCTGCATAAAAACACCACAGTAGCCAACGAACTACTTAGCAAAATACTACAAAGCGAACGAGAGCGTAAAGAACTTTCGGGCATTAAAAAATTGGCACGCGAGCGTGCAAAAAAATCGAACGTACACAACAAAAAATTACGCGATTGTCGCATACATTTAACTGATGCCAAAGACGCTCGAAACTTAGAATCTACCTTATTTATTTGCGAGGGCGATTCGGCAAGTGGCTCTATTACTAAGGTGCGCGACGTAAACTCGCAAGCCGTATTTAGCTTGAAAGGTAAACCGCTTAACGTATATGGTTTAACAAAAAAAATAGTGTACGAAAACGAGGAGTTTAACTTATTGCAAGCGGCATTAAATATTGAGGACGACTACGAAAACCTACGTTACAACAACATAGTACTAGCTACCGATGCTGATGTGGACGGTATGCACATTCGTTTGTTATTGATAACGTTTTTTATACAGTTTTTTCCCGAATTAATAAAAGCTAATCACGTGTATATATTGCAAACACCACTCTTTCGTGTGCGCAACCAAAAAGAAACCATATACTGTTACAGTGCACAAGAGCGTATAGCCGCTATGGCAAAGTTAGGTGGAAAACCCGAAATTACCCGATTTAAAGGTTTGGGAGAAATAAGCCCTGATGAGTTTAAAAACTTTATTGGTAAAGATATGCGCATAGACCCTGTACTAACTAGCAAAGAAACTTCATTTGAACAACTAATGAGCTACTATATGGGTAAAAACACCCCGCAACGCCAAGAGTTTATAATAGAAAACCTACGTATAGAACGAGACGAAGTGGTAGAAAGTGAGGTGGTATAATTTTTTTTTTAAATAACTAAAAATGTTAAAACACTTAGTTTGTATCGTGTATTTATTGCGTTGGTGGTATTGAATATACTGTAAGCAAAGATTTACAAATTATGGCTTGACCAAGGCATACTCATCTCCAAACTATACGCCAAACATAAGCACATTAAACAATTTTTTAAAGGCTATAGAACACAATTATTTAGCCATAGTTTCATTATTAAATTTGGTAAAAATTCATTTGCATAAAGCAAAAAATACCAAACTATAATTGTAAATCTTAAACAACAGCACACGCTTGTGTTAGGTTTATATAAATTGATGTTTTATTTTAGACAAAGCAAAAGATTGTTTAATAGTATAGCAAAGCTGTTAAACTAAAATACATGCGTAATTTTTAATTCGTTATTGATACCAACTATTACCTATTTTTGCATTAAATATTAAATTAATTTTCATAACTTAATATGACTCTAACACTTGGTTTTTCGCCCTGCCCCAACGATACTTTTATATTTGATGCCCTTATCAACAAACGCATTGATACGCGTGGTATTAACTTTGAAGCCACCCTTACTGATGTTGAACAACTCAATATAATGGCTACGAAAGAGGTGTTGCACGTAACAAAACTAAGCTACCATGCCTACGCTTACCTCACGCACGCTTACGCGTTGTGCACTAGCGGAAGTGCCTTAGGTTATGGCGTTGGTCCATTATTAATTACTAAAGCCTCTACCAATGTAGCCCAACTCACCCAAGAGTTACAACAGCCTAACTCCACAGTACGTATTGGTATTCCTGGTAAACTAACTACGGCCAATTTTTTGTGCGCGATAGCCTATCCCAATGCGCAACATAAAACTGAATACGTATTTAGTGCTATTGAAAACGCTTTGCAACACAACCAAATAGATGCAGGCTTAATTATACACGAAAACCGTTTTACGTATGCCCAGCGTGGCTTTGTGAAAATAATAGACCTTGGCGAATATTGGCAACAATTGGTAAATGCGCCAATACCATTAGGTGGTATTGTGGTAAGCCGTAAATTACCAATTGAGGTACAACAACTGGTATCGCAACTTATTAAGGAAAGTGTGCAGTATGCCTTTGCCAACCCCGAAGCAAGCAAAGAATACATACAACAGCATGCACAAGAAATGGAAGAAAGTGTACAACAACAACACATTAATTTATACGTAAATGATTTTAGTATAAACTTAGGTACACAAGGCAAGTTAGCGGTAAATACACTCTTACAAAAAGCTCACGACTTAAATCTTACTACTGCATATACTTACCCTTTGTTTGTTGATGAGTATTAAAGTAAAAGTTCTTAATGTTTTATAATAATTTTTTGCGTTAGCATATTATTGCTGCCAATAATTTTTAATAAATATGTCCCATTTGCAAATCCTTCAGTAAAAATACTATGGTTGTTTTTGGTACTTTCAACTGGGCAGGCTTTATACACTTGCTTTCCGTACACATCTACTAGCATTATTTCGGTTACTGTCCAGTTTATACTTTCCCAGTTTACGTTTAGTTTTTCATCAGCAGGATTGGGTACTATTACCAGTTTTTGAGTGTTTTTTGATTTAAAGGGAGTGGTTACAATTATATTAGGTACAGTTATACTAACCGTTTGGTAACCACAGTGCATAGGCTCGGCAAGGGTTGCAAGTGTGGCTATGGTTGCTTTTACTACTTTGGTAATAAATGTAAAGCTCAACGAATCGGAAATATCATTTATACTGTGGTAATTTTTATTTCTAAAATTTGCACCATCAGTTAGCATTAATGCTTTAATTCCCTTGTCCCAAAACGGGGCATGGTCGCTGCGGCGAAAGTCGGGCACTGATGTACCTGTGCCACTAACGGTTATGGGTACTATTTTTAAATCGGGCACATACATTGCAGCATTAGTATTAAAGGCTATGCGCAAACTAGCAGATGATGTGTTGGCAACATTAGTTATAAAATTACCTCTAAAGGTATCGGCAGCTACTTGGTTGTATGCCGCTGGAAATAAGAAATTGAAACCAGTAGGAAATGTTTGCGAGTTTTTGCGTGTGCTGTAAAAGCCTATCATTTCAAAATTAAGTACTCCCTTTATTTTTTCGTAACTTTTTATACCATTATTAGTATATTCTTTACTTCCTACAAGTCCTTTTTCTTCTAAATCAAAACCTATAAAACGAATTGTTTTTTTGAAATTATAAGTGCTCAATATTTTTGCAGCTTCCAATACACCTATTACTGCCGAACCGTTGTCATCTGCACCAGGTGCGTAATCTACGCTATCATAGTGTCCATCAACTATTAGTACAGAGTCTTCTTGTGTAAGCCCTTGTTTTTTACCAATTACATTTTTGGCTTGATATGCTCCGTACAAAAAATCTTGCGTAGTAGTCTCTAATCCTAAATTAGCAAAACGATTATATATAGTATCTCGAACCTCGTGTAATTTTCCTAATGCAGTAGAATAGTTACGTGGCGCTTCTATTATTTGCATATCTGCAATTAAGCGCATACTGTCTACACTATTTACAATTGCTTGTATGTCAACAGGTTTGTTATCGTTAGCTATTATTTTAAATAAATAACTCCCCGATATACCGCTTACAGTAGTATAATTCCAAACTATTTGCTTAGCCGTACCTGTTATAATACCTGCGCCAATAGCTCCTGTTACGTTAGTATTTTGTACTAAATAAGTACTACCATTATTAGCAGATATACGCAACGATACCTCTAACGTATCATTTTCTGTATCGCTTACATCATACATGAGGGTAACTTGTTTGGTAGTAGTGTCTATACTCGCTGTAACGTTGGAAACTATAGGTACATTGTTTTGTGCCAATAGTACTTTTGTAATACATATTAATAGTAGTGTAAATATTGTTTTCATTTTGATGTGTTTTAGTTACTTAGAACTTGGATATTATTTAAAAATTAAATGCCTCAAAATTGATAAAATTTTGAGGCATTTAATTTTGATATTATTTATTATTCTTCTACTTCCACCATTTTAAATGGTACTGCTATTATTGCTTGATAATCTTCGCCAGCTTCTAACATATCTTCATCGTCTTGTTCGTAGTGCCAATTAATAAGTACACTGCTATTACCACCTTTGTGTATGTACTCTAATTTTTTAAACACATCTAAAATACACTTTGATGAACTTGTATTAAAATATTCTAAGTGAATATTTACACTCATCTCTTTAGTTGGAGCTGTTGAAAATAATTCTAAGCTATCAATTAAAGGTTTGTAAAATTCTATTGAATTTTCGGGTATTGAACGCCCTTTTAAGTCTAATTTTCCAGTTATTGGGTCAAATTTTATTACTGGTGTTTTTGGTGTTCCCTCGATGTTTAATAATTCAGCCATTATTGAGTTGTTTGTATATTGTATGTTATTGATTAATTCTAATTGTAAGATTAAAAAATGAGTAGGTATCATCTATTGGATCAAATAAATAATCTAACTTATGCCCCGATTTTCGTGCTATATCTATCATTCCAAGACCACCACCTCCTTTTTCGCTAAAGCCTCCTTCAGCTAGTACTTCTTTATAAAATTCTTTTAACTGTTGTTTATCCATTAAGTTAATTTTATCTAACTTAGCCTTAAAGCCCGCAACGTTTTTATTAAATATATAGTTGCCAGTTATTATGGTGTAATGTTCACCTTGTTTGCCTATCATAAATATAGCAGAACGTGTTACTTTAGGATCTATATCATCGGCTACAATATCAGTGTTTGCCGACATTTCGTCCATGTGATGATAAAGATTTTGCAAGCATTCTACCAATACATTATATACTTTTTTCTTTACTTTGGCTTCCTCTTGCAAATTTTCTAATTTAGCTTCCATAATTTGCAATATAGAAGTAAGCAATTCCGAAGTTACGTCTCCCTTAAAGGAAAGCATAATCTTGTTTCGCTCCATTTTATTGTAAAAATCGTATAGGTCTAGCATTTTGTTTTTTAAAACTTACATAGCAAATATATAAACAATAGTGTAATACACTAACTGTTTTTATATTTTTTTTAAACTATTTTTTCAAGAACATTTATTTTTGATTAATAATTTGTTCAATTGCATCGGCAAGGTCTGTTAAACCTATCTTTTTTTCGGAACTAGTTACTATAATATTAGGCAACTCTTCAAACAAATAATCTAGCTGACGTTGGTATCCAGTAAGGCTTTCGGCTAATTTTACCTTGCCTAACTTGTCTGTTTTGGTAAATACTATTATAAATGGAATACCTTGTTGTGCTGTCCATTCTATAAAATCTAAGTCAATAGGTTGTGGTGCTAATCGGCAATCAATAAGTATAAATACACAACGTAAATTATCTCTTTTTTCGAGATAGTGAGTAACTATAGATTGAAATTTTTCTTTGGCAATTTTATTAACCTTGGCATACCCGTATCCTGGTAAATCTACCAAATACCAATTTTTATTTATTATAAAATGGTTTATTAGTTGTGTTTTGCCTGGTGTAGATGATGTTTTGGCTAATTTAGCATTGTTGCACAACGCATTTATCAACGATGATTTACCTACATTACTACGTCCTATAAATGCAAATTCGGGCAATGGTGTATTTATACATTTGCTGGCATCGCTATTGCTCTCTACAAATTCGGCTGATTTTATTAACATTTTGGTATATTTTAATATTAGGACGAAAGTAAGGTTTAAAAATTACGAATAGTAAATTTTAATTGAGTTTTTCTTGTATCAATTTCTATACTTAAAATTACGGCGCAAGCGTAAACCTAATCTTAACTCCTGCCTGTGTATTGGCGGTTTTAAAAGAGGTAGACACAAACGGATTGTTTACGTTTCTGTCATAAAATGCTTGAATTACTAAATTTTGGTTAATAGCATAGTCTGCTGTAAATTTAATAGTAGTTACATTTTGTCCAGCAGTAAGTTGGTTGCTAGCATCGCTGGCTTTGCGTATAATGGTTTTGTTGTTGCGTATAGACAAATCGGCACGTAGGTTTATATCGCTTTTGAGAGTAGTTTTAGTACCTTGAAAGTTAAAATCCAACTTAACATCTTTAAACCTATATCCGCCAC
>JACMRI010000163.1 GCA_014376525.1 Bacteroidia bacterium
ACACATACTTTCATGCCTATGGTTACTGGACCAGCTATATTATCAAACTTATAGCTACTTAATGGACTCATAAAACAATTGCTCATAGCTTGGTTATTGGCATTAAATGGTCCATTAGCATAGGTTGGCGATGGGAAACTTTGTACCAAATTGGGCGATGAAGCGTAATAACTATATGAGGTATTGTTAGGGTCGATTACAGGAAAGGTAGTGCCATTAGTAAAATTAACTACAGCATCGTGGCACGAAGGTGGCGTAACAGTAAAGCTAGGTACTGGCTTATCTCCTACTTGCACTTGTATGGCATACGAAGTATCGCGACAACCATTAGTGTTTTTAACTGCCAAATGTACATTGTATATACCAGGTGCGGTAAATGTGTGTGCAGGATTTTGCATAGTGTCAAGTGTTGTACCATCATCAAAATTCCAACTCCATGTGTTTAACGGATATTTTGGGGTTGCTCCTACACCTGTACCATTTACGGCTGCCAAACTAGATAAGCTAGAATCTTTAAAAGTAATAGTAAGTGGCACACACCCATAATGGTCGTTCATTGTAAAAAACGACTCTACCAAATCTATAGTAGTGTTCAATGGTTTAATTAATTCTGCTTTACAACCATTATTAGAAACGGCAGTTAATCTTACACGCCCAAACTGTGTAGCATGCTGATAACCCATATAATTATTAGTTGCATATTGGTTAGTATCTAACCATTGTAGCTGAAACGCTGCCGAATCTACCGTATTAGTAGTAGTAGTTACAAAAGGTGTGTTAGGTTGGCTACCAGGCGCTACTGGTCCAGGTCCTGTACTAGCACCCACTACATGCCAAGGGTAATGTACGTTGGCTACGTTTATTTTATCATTTAACTTATACCACGGGTGGGTTGTTGCAACTTCTCTTACATAGTTTGTATCAAATATTTCCCATTTGTACGTAGCATCTATACCACCACAAAACTGTGTTGTGTTTTTAATTTTAATGGTAGTAGGTGTTACACGAGCCATTTCACATATATAGCTTGGTTCAAACGAAAGTTTAATGCGTTGTACCACTACATTTTTGGAGATAGTATCTTGGCAACCATTACCGTTAAGTGCTCTAAATCGCACTCTAAATACGCCACAAGTATCGTCGTAAGAAAATAACTTATTGCCTGGCGAAGGTGCAAAAAATTGACCATTACCCATATTCATAACCCAATTGTTACTATTAAATACTTTTATAGAATCGTAAAAATTGATATCCGTATTAGCACATATAGTATCAGGGATATTAAATTTATTGATAACAGGATTACCAATTGATACACCAAAATATAAAGAATCTTTACAACCATTGTCGTCAGTAATTATGGCGTAGTTACCATACGAACCAGTAGTGTAAGTTTGATTAACAGTATCGGAGTTTAATTTTATTTTGGGAGGAGTGCCCGAAATACCTGTTTTTGTTTTCCAATCTATAACCAGCGGGCTGTTAGCTCCATTGGGAGAACCACTGGTAGAAGCGCTAGCATCAAACAAATAAGATTTTGGAGAAGTACAACTTGTAAATGGTGCTGCAGGTGTAAGTATAATTTTGGGTTTGCATGATACACTTATAGGTAACGCTAACTGAAAATTTGTTTGACAACCGTTTTGATCTACCACCGTAAGACTAGGTATGTATTTAGCTCCTAATGGACAATTAACTAAGTACGTGTGAGCTATTGTATTTGCAGTAGAATTGGACGCATCACCATCTCCAAATACCCATACATTACTGGCTACAGGCGAACCATAAGTGGTAACTGTTTTGGTAAATGAAGTAATTAATGGCGCACAGCCTTGATATTTATTTGTTGTAAATGTAACATCAGGCTTTCGAGATATTAACACACGTGCAGAATCTATAAACGTACCTGCAACAGGATTGGCTGTAGTACCCGCATTAGTAAATACCTGCACTAACTGCGAACCTGGTGTTAAATATGCTGTAGATATACCCGTGTAACTTGATAAAGATACCAAAACACCATCTCCAAAATCTATTACGTTATTACCTACAGGAGCAGGCACAATATCAAAGGTTATACCCAACTCAGGTGCGCAACCCTTAGTTTTGTTAGGAATAATTGTTTGTGCTTGCACATTAGCAATTATGTTTACCAACAATAAACCAAATACTAAAAGAGAGTTTTTAATTATTTTTTTCATAATGCTAAAATATATTTTTTATTAATACTTTAGTACCAAAATAATAATTAAAAATTAAAAGATGAAAAATAACATTTTTACTATCGTAATTGGCTTAGTGTTTTTACTTACAGTAAGTTATACAACCAATGCACAAACCTACAGTAACACGCAAGTAGCACACGTTAATGATTGTATAAAACGTACCATGTCTCTTAATGTATTTATAACTAAAGATTCTATTGGGCGCGTTTGCCAAAGCTCAAGTGCTTACAAGTTAGCGGTAGATAGTGTGCAAATGGCCGTAGATAGCCTTAATGCACACTTAGCTCCTATTTGCTTACAGTTTAAAGTATGTAAAATAACCTTTATTGAAAATCATAAATTTAATTGGTTTATGGACGACAGACAAAAAGGAGAGCGCGAAGATTTTAGAAACTTATATTGCGAAGACAGTGTAATAAATGTGCTGTATGTAGGTTTATATTTTAGTAACCAAACAGGTTCAAACGCAGCAGCAGGAGCAGGAGGCGATGGCAATGATGATTTTTCATATTTAAGTATGCCGCCAATTGCTAAAAAAAAGAAACCATTAATAGTACTAGGTGCAGGCAAAGACCCACGTTTTTTAACTAAGTTTTTATTAAAGACAATGGGCATGCCTGCTACAAGTTCTACTTCAGAATTAGTTGATGGTAGTAACTGCCAATTAGTGGGTGATAGAATTTGTGATACACCCGCTGACCCTTCAGGCGCAGGCGAAGGACCTCCAGGTGCAACCTATCCAAACTGCGCATATACAGGTGCTGGTGGTTTATTTCCTGTTGATGCAAATAATGCAGTATATGCACCAATGTTAGGTAATATACTTAGCGACCACGGTATGCCTTGCACAGCTTGGTCTCCTAAAGCACTTACTGTTGGGCAATACAACAAAATAATAAAATTATATTATGGCGATCAGTCTAACGTTATAACTTCGTGGAAACGTTATAAATAAAATTAAAACGCACGTATGATTTTTATTATTGCAAGCATTTTAGCCAGCACTGTATTTGGTCTTTTTTTTAGACTATTTGACATATTTAAAGTACACGGACTTACCTCTATTATTATTAATTATTTTGTAGCTTGTGTATTTGGTTTTTGGTTTAGTAAAGATTCGTTTGTTGTAGCCAGTTACATACCTCAAGCATGGTTTCCGTTTGCATGCGGTTTAGGTTTAATATTTATAGGTAGCTTGTACGTAATATCAGTAACTACTGCTACTATAGGAGTTTCGGTAGCGCAAGTAGCTAACAAAATGAGTATGGTAATACCTGCACTTATTGCAGTAATGGTATATGGTAACTCGCTTACTATTATCAATATTTTAGGAATTGTACTTGCTTTAGTAGCAGTATATTTGGTAAGTAAAAAGGAAATTTATGCTAATGCAACTCCTGTAAACGGTGTAGTAAAATGGCTGTTTCCAGCAATTATATTTTTGTGCAGCGGCATTATAGATAGTACTATAAATTATGTACAGCGCAATGTATTGGGTACCAGCGATACTAGTAGCTTTATATCTACTATATTTTTAGTAGCAGGAATTATAGGCATAATTTGGTTAATAGTATTAAAAACACAAGGCAAATTACCTCCATTAGTTAGCAATACCGTTTTAGTAGGTATAGCATTGGGCTTGCTAAATTTTGCTACTATGTTTTTTTTGGTAGAAGCTCTCAACTCCAATACATTTGAACCTGCTGTACTATTTCCTGTAAATAATGTATCTATATTAATACTTGCAACATTATGTTCGTATGTATTTTTTAAAGAAAAATTAAGCCCGCTCAATTGGTTAGGCATAGCACTAAGTGCAGTAAGCATTGCTATGGTAAGTTGGAGTTAAATATAAAACTAATTCACAACTTAAGTAATAAATAAAACCACGTTATATTTGTAAGGATTAAAAACATTGTAGCTATGTGGTTAATTCAAAATAATGATATTAATGAATTACTTACACCATAAGCAATACGTAAAATTGCATAAAATAAAATAAGACTTTTGTACACAAAAAACTTTTTTAGCTCTATATTATTTTGCCTGGATTAAGAATATTGTTAGGGTCAAAAGTACGTTTAATACCTGCAAATATATTAAAATGTGTGGGAGTCATCATTACATCCATATAAGGTTTTTGCACTACTCCTATACCGTGTTCGCCACTTATAGTGCCGTTAAGTTGCTTGCATAATTCAAACAATTGGCGTATTGCAATTGGTATGTCGTTCGTCCATTGAGAGTCTGTTAAGTTATCTTTTAAAATATTTACGTGCAAGTTGCCATCGCCAGCGTGCCCATAACATACTGATTTAAAACCGTACTTAGCCCCCAATGCTTTTACACCTTGTAATAGTTCGGGCATAGCCGCACGTGGCACTACAGTATCTTCCTCTTTGTAAGCGCTTTGGTGTTTTACGGCCTCGCCTATTTTGCGGCGTGCTTTCCACAATAATTCTTTTTGTGCTTCCGTATCCGCATACAGTACATCTATTGGAGAATGGGCTTGTATTGTTTTTACTAATTGTTCGGCTTGCTGTTGTAACAAATCCATGTGGTGTCCATCAAGTTCTATAAGTAAGTGGGCTTGAGTATCGGGCGTAAGTACCACGTGCAATAAGGGGTCGTATTGCGCTACTAATATAAGTGCGTCTCGCTCCATAAACTCGCAGGCACTAGGTATAATACCTGCTTTAAATATTGAAGTAACTGCCTTGCACGCATCGGTAGCACTGGTAAATGGCACTAGCATCAATACATTTTTAGGATTGTACGGAATAAGTTTCACTACTATTTTGGTTACTACTGCAAGTGTACCTTCGCTACCAATAATAAGGTGTGTTAGGTTATATCCAGTAGAGTATTTAAGCGTGTTGGCCCCTGTGTTTAAGATGTCTCCGTTGGGTAATACTATTTCAAGGTTTAAAATATAATCGCGTGTTGTGCCGTATTTAACCGCTCGTGGACCACCACTAGCATGCGCTACATTACCACCCATCATACACGAACCCCAGCTGGCAGGGTCGGGCGGATAAAACAAACCTACCGCTTTTACGGCTTGTTGCAGGTCGTAATTTATAACACCAGGTTGTAGCGTTGCTTGCAAATTATCTTCATCAATATTAATTATTTTGTTCATTTTATGTAAGCTCAATACTACCCCACCCATTATGGGCAGTGCGCCACCACTCAAGCCTGTGCCTGCGCCTCGTGGCGTTACAGGTATTAGGTGTATGTTACAATAGGCTAGCACCAAACTTACTTGCTGGGTAGTGGTAGGAGTTATAACACAGGCGGGCATATAGTGTAAATCTTCAGTATGGTCTTTACCATAGGGGTGCTTTTGTTCTTCTTTTAAAATAATGTTTAGTTCGCTTACTATACTAGTAAAATAAGTAATGTGTTCGGTGGTTATGGTGGTATAATTCATTAGGTATTTTGTAATATAATTTACAACAAAGATAAAATCATAATGCAAGTTTTATAGCAATAAATAAACGTATTTTAACAAAAAAAAGGATGTTAAAACTCCGTTCAAAACATTATTTAAAACACAGTGTAAATTATTATTGATAATTGAACAATTTTTGTAAGTTTGCAACTCTAAATATACTATTAAAGATACAGTGGAAAAATTAAACAAAACATATTTAGTAGAATTAAACTTATTACAAAGTGGCGATAATTTATTCAATTACACCATTAACAACACGTTCTTTGAGCAATTTGAATTTGGAGAAATTCAGGCAGGTGAATTTGAAGTAGAAGTAAATTTACTAAAATCAACCGCTCGAATACAAATTCATATTAATATAAACGGTTATGCCGTAGCATCGTGCGACAAATGTATAGCTGATATAGAATTAAAATTTAACGATAATATTAGCTACACACTACGTACATTATCAAAAGAAATGCTTACGGAAGATATACTGCAAGAAGCCGAATTTATAACCATAAGTAAAGACGAAATGGTGCTAGATTTAAGCCCAATAATATATGAAAACATTCATTTATTATTGCCAATGCAACGCCTAGGCTGTACTGATAGAAAGGGAGTAAAACGTTGCGACGAAAGTGTGCTAGCACACATTACTGGTGTAAGCGATGAAGTGGAGGAAAGTACAGTAAATGACATAACCACACCAATAGATCCACGTTGGGCAGCATTATTAAAAATAAAAAAATAATACCAAAAATAAAATTAAACATAAATTACAAATCAAATAAATAACACAACAAAATGCCAAATCCAAAACACAAACACAGTAAAACAAGAACTGCAAAACGCCGTACACACTATAAAGCTGTAGCACCTACTATTACAGTAGATTCAGTTACTGGCGAAACTCACTTAATGCACCGCGCACATTGGTTTGAAGGTAAATTAATGTACAAAGGAAAAGTAGTAATGGAAAAAGCAGGTACATCTGCCGAAGACCTTATTTAATAAAAAAAGCTTTGTAATGAATATTGGATTAGATGTATTAGGAGGCGATTTTGCTCCACTTGCAGCCGTAAAAGGCGCATTGTTGGCACAAAAAGAACTTCCTGAACATGTAAAAATAGTATTGATTGGCAACGAAGCCGAAACAAAACAACTCATTACCGAACTTGGAGGCAAAACCTCCAAGTTTGAGTATGTGCATTCTACCGAAGTAATAGGCATGGGCGAACACCCTACCAAAGCTTTATCTCAAAAACCTAAGTCAACTATTGGCTTAGGTTTTTCTATGCTTAAAGCGCAAGAGCTAGATGCTTTTGCTAGTGCGGGAAACAGCGGTGCTATGATGGTAGGTGCTATGTTTAACGTAAAAACAATACCTGGTGTTATACGCCCAGTTATTGCTACCGAACTACCTAAGTTTGACGGAGGCACAGGCCTACTTCTTGATGTAGGACTTAATGCCGACGTAAAACCCGATGTATTGTACCAATTTGGTGTGATAGGCAGCTTGTATGCGCAAACCTATTTAAAAATTGAAAAGCCACGTGTAGCATTAATGAGCCTTGGCGAAGAAGCCGAAAAAGGTAACTTAATAACGCAAGCGGCATACACCTTATTTAAAGACAGTACACAACTAAATTTTGTAGGTAATGTAGAGGGTAGAGATTGTTTTAACAACAAAGCCGATGTAATAGCCTGCGATGGTTTTACGGGCAATATATTATTAAAACAAGCTGAATCGTTTTACCGAATGATAAAAAAACGCGGTATAGACGATGAATATTTTAATCGTTTTAACTACGAATTATATGGTGGCACGCCTATATTAGGCGTAAATTCTACCGTAATTGTGGGGCACGGCATATCTAACGATATAGCAACCAAAAACATGATTTTGCAAGCCAAACGTGTGGTTGATTCCAAAATAACAGACCTTATTCGCGCTAGTTTTAACTAACTATTTTAGGTTATACTATGATGTAAATAAAAAACAGCTCCGTAATTGGAACTATTTTTTTGTGCCAAATATCCTTATATTTTAGTTCTATTATTCCATTGTATTTATACTATATGCCAATTCAGCCTTGTTGGTAGTATTTGGTTAGGCTCTGCAACCAAGTTTATCCAATCTCCTATTTAAACTAAATTATTGATTTACAGGGTATTAGCCGTTGTAAATGGGATATATTGAGTACTGTTAAGTATGCTTCTTTACTGTTTCTACAACCACTTGCAAGTACCGTATACGTAAGGTTTGTACCCATTAGCAAAAACCAAAGTTGCTTACAGCCAACTTAAAAATGTAGAAGTAGTGTAAGCACTAGCGTAATAACGTTTTAAACTAATAATAGCCCACGGCCTACGCCGTGGGCTATTTGGATTTATTTTAGTTTAATCAATAATGCCACGCAAAGCGTGACTTTTAATTTTGCTAATTAACCAAAAGCGGGGAACTGCCCTTTTACCATAAACCTACTCCACATACATAGATATGCTTTTTTAAACTTACTCTATGTATGTAGAATTTTTTATTTACTACTTAACCACAAGCGGGACGCTATGCGGTAGCCTGAGCGGTTACCTAACGCTTGGAGGAGCGGGGTATCGAAGCCTTTATTACAAAGGATTCGTGGAATGCGCCCGGGAGGCTTTTTTACTTCTTAGCTTAAATAATCTCCAAACGACAAAAATTAATGAGAGTAAAGCTCCAAGCATAGATAAAAATTTGTTTCCATCTACCTCATAGCCTTTTTCTTTATCAATTTCAAACCATTGGTATTTTTCATTTACTTGTTCAAAATCGCTATTACTTAAATCTTTAAAACTTATTTCGGGATTACCTTTCTTACTTTTGTATTTCGTTTCGTATGAAGTTAAATATCTGATAGTGTTTAGGCTATCCGTACATTTTACAACTACTGATGTATCATTATAGCCGTAGGCTAAAAAGTTTTTGATTATAAAACTACTTTTTTTATATCCAAAACCAGTACCTATCAACTCAAAATCTTCTTCATCTTTTAATGTAAACGAGCCATATCTGTCAGATTCAGGAATTAAATTATAGGGCAATTTATTTCTACAAAAATTACAACCTAATCCATATTCAAAACCTTTGCTATCATATTTCAAATACAATAGGCTACAAATTATTCCAAATGCTACAATAAGAACGGTTGCAATGATTTTAACCCTTCCTCTTAGGTTGAATTTGAAAAACTGTAAAATTGTCTTTCTTGAAAAAAAACAAACGCATATAACTAATGCAATTAATATTATAAAATACATAGCTATATATGTTATTTCTGTTCTTCAACAGGTGGTTTGTAAAAATAAGTGCGTTCTCTTGTTTTATAAAAATATGGCGTACCACCTCTTTCCAAATTAGGACCTGGACCATCTGGTGACTTCATTGGACTTTATTATCATTAGTTTTTTGTTTTATAACAAAGTTATAACTCTTTCTCATTTTTAGACTATTTAAAAATTAGCAATGTGCGTTTTTTAAAACAGTATCGCTTTTTGTGTTGTATTTACGAAGTTAAAAACTTCTGCTATATAAAAGTTCCAAGTGACGCCATTACTCCGTTTACTCTACGTAATAGCTTAACACTTGAAACAGCACCACCAACTATTTAACCGTTGGAACACTTACAGCAACAGGGGCGGTTAAAACTTATGTTTTCGTATTTCATAAAAAACACCTGTACTATCAAAACATTGACTGTATTTCAAAGTGTCTTTTTCGAATGTTTTAATTTCTTTTAAAATTTGATTAGAATAGAAAGTATATTCTTTTCCTTCTTTCATACTGTGAACATAGTTCCCATGGTACATTACTGCACCAGTTTCATAAAAAGTACAATAAAATCCCTCTTTCTCTCCCGCAATAGAATTAATAATCATTTTTATTTTACCGCTATTTGGAAAGTAAGATATATATTTTCCATTTACCTTACCCTCTCTATTGGAAGTTCTAAATTCTACATTTCCTGTTTTAGTGTATCCAGTGTAATAACCCTCTGGAATACCGTTTACAATTTCATTTTTAGCACTAATTTCACCCGTTTTATAAAATTGAGTACACGTATATTTGTTTTCAGATGTTTTTTCACACTCTTGTTCAACCTCACCTGTAGAATAATATTGTTTTTCATTCTCGTTTTTACACATGCTAAAACTCAAAATTAGAGCTATTAAACATGCTTTTTTTATAACGTTTTTTTTACCACTTTTCACCATAGACTTTTTCACTTATATATTTATACGCCTCTTCAAAATTCATTTTTTTAGCCCCGTTCCCGCAAGTGTTCCATAGCTTATTATTAAATTGGTTGGCTCTTGCAAGTGTTAATCTGGTTACTGAGCGGAGCCGAAGTATCAGCGTATTGTTACTCAGTTTTAATTTTAAATTGTTGTTTCGTGAGCTCGGCAGAAAAGCCTCGATTGTGAGTATATATAGTAGAAGTTTATTATAGTGTTAATTTTATAGTAAGGTTATAATGAGAGAAGTGGCGATTTCATTGGACTTTATTATCATTACTTTTTTGTTTTACAACAAAGTTATAATTCTTTAGCATTGTTAGACTATTTAAAAATTAGCATTGTGTATTTTTTTAAAAAAGTATCGCTTTTTATGTTGTATTTACGAAGTTGCAAAATTCTACTATATAAAAGTTCCAAGTGACGCCATTACTCCGTTTACTCTACGTAATAGCTTAACACTTGAAACAGCACCACCAACTATTTAACCTTTGGAACACTTGCGAGAACGGGGCTTTGTCTTTTATAAACTTTACATTAACCGCTTAAAATAGGATATCTGTCCTAAAATTAACGGACTTAAAAATATGGATATACAAGTTATCCAAAACATTATACCTTCTGGTGGTAGCGGAACATTTTTGCCCCAAATAACTCTTGATAAAACGGATAAGGCAATGTAAACAGATAAATTAAAAAGAGAGAACAATAGCGGTTTATATAGCTTAATACTTCCAATGTACTTAAACAATATAAAATACAATAATATAAAAGGCAAACCATAAAACAATACTCTCCAAAAATTCCATTGAGCTGAACCCAACCAAGCTCTTCTTATATTAAAGAAGTCAATTTTAGAAGAGTCAAACAGAATTAATCCGATAAAAATAAAAGCAATTTCTATCAAAAACGTTACAAAATAAAGAGTTAAAAAACTTACAAACTTATTCATTGTGTGCTTTTTTAATTAATTCCTGACCTAATTTAACTCTGTCTTCATAGCTTTTAAAGTTAAAAGACTTCCCCGTTCTCGCCAGTGTTCCATAGTTTATTATTAAATTGGTTGGCTCTTGCAAGTGTTAATCTGGTTAATGAGCGGAGCCGAAGTATAAGCGTATTGTTACTCAGTTTTAATTTTAAATTGTTGTTTCGTGAGCTCGGCAGAAAAGCCTCGGTTGTGAGTGTATATTGTAAAAGTTTATTATAGTGTTAATTTTATAGTAAGGTTATAATGAGAGAAGTGGCGACTTCGTTGGACTTTATTATCATTAGTTTTTTTTTTACAACAAAGTTATAACTCTTTCTCATTTTTAGACTATTTAAAAATTAGCAATGTGCGTTTTTTAAAACAGTATCGCTTTTTGTGTTGTATTTACGAAGTTAAAAACTTCTGCTATATAAAACTTCCAAGTGACGCCATTACTCCGTTTACTCTACGTAATAGCTTAACACTTGAAACAGCACCACCAACTATTTAACCGTTGGAACACTTGCGCGAACAGGGGTTGGAACACTTGCGAGAACAGGGGTAACTAAGCGTTTGCAACGCTTGTGCTATTATATACAGTTAAAAGCCAAAATTACCAT
>JACMRI010000164.1 GCA_014376525.1 Bacteroidia bacterium
TTATATCATCAATAACATGTACAAACATGTACCATGTGGAGGATTGATTGCGTGCAAGTTCGTTAACGGTATATATGTGCGATTCGTCTAGTTGTATGTTAGAAAAATTAGCCGCAGCTAACGACACTATCCAATACGAAATTATAAATGGTAGCGACAAAAAAGGTAAATTATATGCCGAAAACAATCCCTTGAGCCATACGGTTATTAATAATAAAATTAAAATAGCAGAGATAAAAAGCGCAATAAAAACATAATTAAAACTAAACTCGTAGCCCAAACTCATACCCAAAAACAAGGCGTTGAAACCAAATATGCCATTGTGTATTTCATCTCTATTAAAACCAATGAAGTATGCCGATGTATTTATTAAAACCACAGCCAACAAGCCACACAAGCCAACTGCGGGTGTAAAAAAAGTTACGATAAGTATAATGAGTGCAAACAAATTATTTAACGAAAAAAACATTAGGCTATAACTGTTTAGTACGCACTGCAACCAATAATTTGTTTTTATGTTTTGTACTAGTGTTTTCAATATAAAATAGGTTTGTTTTTATGTTTAACAAACTTAAAGTTTTATTTAAACTAATAGGTGAGTAATCAAACCTAAATAATAAATTTACAGCACAATTATTTTTAATTTATTACACAATCTATCTATATACCATGGGCTCAACAGTAAATTTAAAAGAAAAAATTAAAGAGGCAAAGTTGCAAAAACTCAAAGAACAAGCTGGGTTTAAGAACTTTGTAACTTGGTTTGAAATACCTGCCTACAACCACTATAGGTCGGTTGCTTTTTTTAATTATATCTATCAAATAGAAATAACATCAGTAGAATTAAATGGATTTGCAATGGGTTTTTTTCCAGTAGATAGTGGTGTTTCGGGCGCAATAGTTACCGGTAATGGTTGTATACCAAGTGAGATTGGACCATTGCTTTATTTGAATGGTGGTGATGACTTAAACATAATTTTAGCACGTGTAAACGAAGCTGGAGGTAGAGTAGTTATGGGTAAAACATTTTTGAGTGAAACGGCTGGTTATTTTGCACTATTTATAGACTCGGAGGGGAATAGATTGGCATTGCACTCTAAGTATTAATTTTTTATAATTTGATGATGTGCTAATTTGAAAATTACTTTTCAAACTCGTTATTCTCAAAATGGATAATATTATTCCGTAGATGTGTATAAAAATTGCCAATTACACCACGTTAGCTGAGCGGAGTCGAAGCCTATATAATTCAATATCAAAGAGGCTTCGGCTCCGCTCAGCCAATTTGGCGCGAGTATGTTAAGAGCAATGTATTTATGTATTTTATAAATTTTCAAATTCCAAAACCATGAACTCCAAACACTATAACATAAACCAACTGCGTATTGATTTATGGAACGAATTAAAAGAAAAAAGTAATGTGGTGGTACGTGTACAAAACACCGATGCTTTAACTGAACACTTAACGGAAATGAATGAAGTGCTCAATAATTTGTTGAGTATAGAACAGTACTTTTCGTTTCCTGGTGCGCCTTTGGTTACACGCTTAATTAAAGCGGTGAAAAAAGGAGAATTAAAAGCCATGAGCAACCAAGTAGCCGAAATAGTATCGCTATTGGTAAGTGATGAATACCGCATTAACCCCGAAATAATACACGAAAAATTTAATGGTGGAACATCTATAGATAGCAACAAAGACAAGGCGTATAACAAAGTAAAAAGTAATTATTTTGAAGTGTTATATGTAGAAGATATATCATCGAAAGACGAAGCTATACTTAAAAATAAGTTTAAAGAATTGGTAAGTCCGCAAAGTACACTCACCTATGATATTGTGGTGCAACGTTCGTTTCAAGACGCATTAATCTGTTTGTTTTTTAATTATAACATACAAGCAGCTTGCATACGTTATGCGCCATTGCAGCTATCTACCAACATTACCAAATTGATAAAACCATTTATACAAAATGTGTTAAAGATAAATTTAACCAACGTAAGCGACAGCGATCTTGGGCCATTATTGGGAAAATACATACATCAATTTAGACCCGAGTTGGACATTTATTACATTACCGATACATCGCTTACCCACCTAGAGGATAGCACTGTAAAAACATTTCGCCGTATATTTTATCGTATGGAAGACGTACAAGAATTACATTTAACCATAATAAGTGGTATTAACGATAGGTTTGAAACCCCATTTTACACTGCACTTACAGAGTATAGCAAGAAACCTACAAGTGTGTTTCATGCTATGCCAATATCTCGTGGTAACTCCGTGTTTAAGTCGCGTTGGATTACCGATTTTGGCGACTTTTACGGGCGTAATGTATTCTTGGCAGAAACATCGGCCACCAACGGAGGTTTAGATTCCTTACTACAACCCAAAGGACCATTAAAAAAAGCACAAGAAAAAGCAGCAAAAGCGTATGGTGCCGAGCATACTTTTTTTGTAACCAATGGTACATCTACCGCCAACAAAATAGTATTGCAGGCACTTATAAAGCCAAGCGATGTAGTACTTATTGATAGAGATTGCCACAAGTCGCACCATTACGGATTGGTGCTTACCGGGGCTTTTCCAGTGTATTTGGATTCGTACCCTATCGAAGAATATTCAATGTATGGTGCAGTGCCCTTGCGCATTATTAAAGAGCGATTAATAGCACTTAAAAACGCAGGACGATTAGACAAAGTAAAAATGTTGTTGCTTACCAATTGCACGTTTGATGGGTTGGTATATAACGTAGAAAAAGTAATGGAAGAGGTATTGGCTATAAAGCCCGATATGATATTCTTGTGGGACGAAGCTTGGTTTGCGTTTGCCAGCTTTACTTACACCTACAAGCAACGTACGGGTATGTATGTGGCACAAAAATTATTTCACAAGTACCGCAGCGATGCCTACAAGGCTACTTATGCGGCACACATAGCAGCGTTAGCACCCAACGCATTGCCTACAATGCCTAACCCCTATTTGGTTAAAATTAGAGTATATGCTACGCAAAGTACGCACAAAACACTATCCAGCTTTAGACAAGGTTCTATGATACAAATATGGGACGAAGAGTATAGCCGTAGGGTGGCTGATAATTTTCAGGAATCGTACATGACACATACTACTACATCTGCCAATTATCAAATACTTGCATCGCTTGATGCGGGTAGGAGACAAGTAGAATTAGAGGGCTATGAGTTGGTAGAAAAAAGTATAGAAATGGCTATGGTACTGCGTTCCAAGGTACAAAACCATCCTAAGCTAAGTAAGTATTTTCATATACTTAATGTAAAAGATATTATTCCTGCAACTTACCGTGCATGCGGCTTAAGCGAGTATTATACGGTGGAAGATGGGTGGGATAAAATGGAAGAATCATGGGAGAAAGATGAGTTTGTACTCGACCCTACTAAAATTACGCTATCGGTAGGAAAGGCTGGCATTACAGGCGATATGTTTAAGAACACGTACCTTATGGATAGGTTTAATATTCAGGTAAACAAAACATCGCGAAACACTATATTGTTAATGACCAACATAGGTACAACCCGTGGTAGCGTTACATTTTTAATAAATGCGCTATTACAAATAGCCGATGAGTTAGATGAAAGTAATCGTTCGCTGAATAAACGTGAAGCAGAAATATCCGAAAAACACATACAATCGTTAATCCACGACGTGCCTCCCTTGCCTGATTTTAGCTCCTTTCACAGTTCTTTTCAAGCGTCGCCAGGTGTGCCAGGTGGTAATATACGAGAAGCTTTTTTCTTAGCTTACGAAGAAGATTTATGCGAGTACATACCGTTAAGTGAATGCTTAGAAGCATTGAGTAAAAATCGAGATTTGGTTTCTACATCGTTTGTAATACCCTACCCGCCTGGGTTTCCTATACTTGTGCCAGGGCAAGTAATGAGTAAAGAAATTATTAAATTTATGATAGCCTTAGATGTAAAAGAAATACACGGCTATAGAGCCGAGTTAGGATTAAAGGTGTTTACAGTAGAGGCACTTAATCGTAAAAACACACTATCGGCAATGGGCGCAATGGGTGCTATGATGAATCCCTTTAATACCGATGAGGTAAAAATAAAAGGTAAGAAGTAATTTGATAATGGAGTAATCTGATAATTTGTAAATTTTAAAAAAAACTCAGCGAAACACAAAAACCTAAAACCAATGAACACACTAAATTCAATATCCGACATAAAACATTTTTTTAGTACGAACGAAACGCCTATTTATTTTATTAGCGCAACTAATTTTAATTTAATAGGCATTGATGATTGGGTAAGTAATTTTAAATACATAAGCCACATAGATTGCTTTGAGGGCGCACATCCCAACGTATTTGTACCAAGTGTGGAAATTCCTCACGACGAATTTCAAAGTGTTGAAGACATCAACAACTACTTATTGCAACACCCAGAAGTAATAAATTACATACAATCGCGTAGTGTAAATGGAATTGCAGGCAAAGTATTATTTTTAATGTTTAACGAAAATACCGAAGCATTAGCTAAAGCATTGGGCTTAGAAGTATGCTTTCCTACCGCTGCATTACGCACATTTTTAGACAATAAAGTAAACACCAATCGCATAGCCGAAAAGGCAGGTGTAGCCTGTGTTCCCTATGTATTGTCGCCCGTGTTTAGTTATACCCACTTACGTGAAGTAGCTAATCATTTGGGCCAAAGTTTAGTGGTACAAACTCCCTTTGGCGATTCAGGACACACTACTTTTTTTATAAGTAACGAAGCTGAGTTTGATGTACACAAAGACGAAATTATTGCGGAGCAAGAAGTAAAAATAATGAAACACATTAACTGCAACGGCACAGCTATAGAAGGTTGTGTTACACAACACGGCACATTGGTAGCTCCACTAATGACAGAGTTGGTGGGCTTTAGCGAGCTTACGCCATACAAAGGCGGTTGGTGCGGAAACGAAATTTTTGGTAATGCGTTTAATCAGGATATTAGAGATAAAGCCAAACATTATACGCAACAATTTGGCAATCAATTATTAAAAGAAGGGTATAAAGGTTATTTTGAATTAGATTTTTTAATAGACCGAGACAACGGCGAAGTATATTTAGGCGAGCTTAACCCACGTATATCGGGCATTAGCTCGCTTACCAACAATGCTAAGTTTGCAATAACGGACGTACCCTTGTTTTTATTTCATTTATTAGAATGGCTTAATGTAAATTATACGGTTGATGTAAACACACTAACCAATAGTTGGGCAATGGCTGAAAACATGGACAGCTGGAGCCAACTTATTATTAAGCATACCAAAAAAACAGTAGAGTTTGTAACCCAAGCACCCTCATCGGGAATATGGGAAATGAAAAAAAACGAAAGTATTCAATTTAAAAAAATGGATGTGCGCCGTCAATCTATTATGGACGATAACGAGGCTTTTTATTTGCAGATAACACAGAAAGACGACTACCTATACGAAGGTGCCGACATGGGCATATTAGTAATGCGTGGGAGATTAATGAGCGACGATTTTAAATTACAAGAACGTGCACAACGCTGGATTAAAGCTATTCGCCAACAATACAAAGCCGACTTAATAGATATCGATTTGTTAAACGAAAATGATTTTATTGAAGAGGGTACGTTTAAACGATTGTAAAAA
>JACMRI010000165.1 GCA_014376525.1 Bacteroidia bacterium
GCACATACGTACCCTTACCCATAGTAAATACATATACATTGTATGTTTTGGTTGAGGTGTAGTATAAACTTATAGCAGTAACTTTTGTATTTTTTAATTCTATACTTAATAACTTTTTGCTAGCGTTATTTTTATTCCAAACAGATACACCATTTTGGTAATGCCCACACCATACATTACCCTGTTTGTCGGTCGTGTGGCAGGTTACAAAATCGTTGGCTAATCCGTTTTTGGTGGTGTAGTTGATAAATATATTACCATCGTAGGTTACTAAACCCTCGTTGGTACTTAGTAGTAAAGTTCTGTTGGGCAGTTGCGATAGCCCATATACATATCGTTGGTTTAATACTGTTTCCGTATTAAATTGCTTAACATTAGCAAGTTGTGCTTGCATAGTAATAACGCCTGTAACTATCAATAACAGTGTTATATATACATATCTAATTATGTAGATGTGTATATTACTCCACATCGTAGCTTACGTTTATTTTATACTTGTACTTGGGCAAACCGCCTATTGGTGAAGTGAAAAATGGTATTGCTTTACCGTATTGGTTTACAAAAAACAATACCGCATCATTAGCCTTATTGTTGGTATTTATCACACAATAATCCAACGAGGTGTTATGCTCTGCAACCGTTATTTTTGCTGTGGTTTTAGCCCATATTCCATCTAAAGAAACCTCTTGAGCATTTACTTTTTTGTTAATAGATGTAAGACGCATAAAACCCAAATTATCAAAGTCAAAATTGTTTTGTGTAACACTTACTATCTTATTATCTATAAACGGGTATAGGTGCATTTGCTTTTGCTCTGCCTTGGGTTGCATCCTAAAACTAATTTCGTATGCAAAGGCATTTAAACCTTCTATTGGTTTGTTATCAATGGCTGATGAACTTACATAATAGCTGTACATATTGCCATCATCGCCAGATATGCCTTCAGCTATTATTTTAAACACGTGTGCATTTAGGTCTTTATCTACCTCGCCTTCGCTCGGGTTTATAGGTCCAAATGTGTACCAATTATTATCAAACTCTGGGCTGCTATCAAACACTTTGGTGTGCAACAATACACCACTTTTGTAGTTGCCTATAGGGTTGGTGTTACGCGCATCTTCATTGCTATATGCACTATTGCCGCCATATATGGTATATTTTGTTTTGGTGTTAAATGTACCATTTACTTGGTCGTGTTCGCCACCGCAGTTTGCGTCAAATACACGTATATAGAACGGTTGTTTGTAGTTGAATGGCAATGCCACAAAAAAAGTTTGTACATAGTCATCATCACCCCAAGTAGCGGGTGCTTTGTTACCAAAAGTTTGTAAAAAATCAATATTATTATCTTTAGATGGTATGGGTTGTGCCCAAATAGTAGTAACTGCTACACAAAATAATACGGTAAGTAAAGTTTTTTTCATGGTTAATGTTTTTTCGTAATTATTGCTCTTTAATTTTTGTTGCCACACTACACATAAACGAATTTAGTTTTTCCAAAAACTGAGTAAATTCAAGTTGCGTAAGTGTGCGTTCATTTATTTTTGTATTAATAACACTCACTACCTCATCAAATTTAGGACAGTAAAACATACAGGTACTCCCTTTTAATTTGTGTATAGCTGACATAAGTTCTTGCCAATTATGCGTTGTATAAGCGGATATAAATTCGGCACGTTCTTTTTTTATTGAGGTAGTGCACACTTCCAATAATTCGTCCATAAAGTTGGTATCGTTAGTGGCCAAATCAGCAAAATACTTTAATGATACGTAGCATTTGTTTTGTTCAATTATTGCCATCATTATTTTTTCAATTTCAAACGGCTTGGTTATTACGCCGTTTGCACCCGCTTGCGCTACTTGTGTATGCACCGCAGGACTTGCATCAGCAGTAAGGCACAGTATAGGTAAGTTACAGTTATGTAGTGTGCGCAATAGTTGTGTAGCTTGTATGCCGTCCATTACAGGCATATTTATATCCATAAGTATACAATTAAATGTATTTCTTGCGTCGGTAAACGCAGTTATAGCCTCTTCGCCGTTACTTGCTATGCTTACCTTTGCCTTGTTGTTAGTGAGTATTCTTTGTATTAATTTTTGATTAAGCAATTGGTCTTCCACAACCAGTATATGATAATTTTCTAGCGTAATGTTTAAGGTATTTACATCTTTGATAATTATTTTTTCTATGGTTTGATTTGTTGGAATATTTACTGTAAACGTTGCTCCATCATTAGACATACTTTGCACATCTATAGTGCCATTATTAAGCACTACCAATTGTTTTACAATAGTTAAACCCAAACCTGTACCTAACCTATTGTAAGGCGAGTTGGGTACTTGCGCAAAGTTTTCAAATATGGTTTCTTGGTGTTCTTTTTTTATTCCTATTCCACTATCTTTTATTTTGGTTATTAAGTTTTGATCATGGTAATGAACTGTTATTAATACATTTCCATGTTGTGTAAATTTTATGGCATTGCTTAATAAGTTTATTATTATTTGTGTGTAATGCATTACATCTATCCAATACAAACTATTGGTGGGTAATTCATTTTCAAAAACTATAGCTATATTTTTTTCTTTTGCCTTAAGTGTAAATGCTGTAATTGTAGATTTTATAAGCTCTCCAACATTTACTTTAGTTTTATTTACACTATACTTACCTGCTTCTAGTTTTGAAAAATCAAGTATTGAGTTAGCCAAATCCAACAAATTATTACTTGCAAATGCTATTGCTTGTGCATATTCCGCTTGCTCAGTAGTTAAGCTAGTTTGGGCTAATAATGTTGTAAAACCACTTATCACATTAAGTGGCGATCGTACTTCGTGGCTCATGTGCGCCATCATTTGTTCTTTTGATAATTTGCTTTCCAGCAATTTATTGTTAGACTCTTCCAACTGTACCAATGTTTTGTGCAAACGGTTTACATTTAACTCCGATATTTTACTTACAAAATCTAACTCTTGTTGTGTCGATTTTAATTCGGTAACATCGTTAGATAGTAATAAATAATTACCGTCGGCAAGTATTTCTAATTTTAGTTCTAAAAATACTCGTTGTTTTTTTACCCAAATTTCGGCAATATATTTATCATTATTATTTACAAAATTAGCAAACAAACGTTCATCAAAATGAGTAATTAAAGTCGTAAGACTACTCATTTCGTTCTGTTTAAAGTCTTGTGTTACAAACCAATTGCTATAGCTTAGTATAGCACCATCTGTACTACATACTAATGCAAACGTATTGGGTAATGCTTGTAAGAACGAATGCACGTTGCGTTATAAATTATTTGGTAACGTCGGTTCCCGATTTTTCTTGCATATGTTCGTTTACAGTACTCACAATGGTACTGCCCCTAACATAACCTCTAGTTACAGCTATTTTTTGTTCTACTATAAAAGTAGGTTTTGTAGCGTCTTTTCTGTTTTTTATGTAGCAAGTTAGTCTATACACACCCTCACGTTCGTATTTTACTTTTGCATTTTTTCCTGTGTAATATTTATCGTCGTTGGTGTTCCACACATAGTAAGCATCATCGCCATATATGCTACTAGCAATGTACTGTTTTACTGTATTTACGCCATGTATATTTCCTCCTGTAATGTTGGCTTGCGGTATTGATATGTGTATATTTAACACAGTATCGTCTATAAATTTCATTTCGCTACTGTTATCTCTAAACGTCAATTTTACTTTTTGTATACCAGTATCAGCAAAACAATGCGATATTACCAAACCTTCTTTTTCTTGTCCATCAGGCATTGTCCATACATATGTTACGTTACTATTTTTAGGATCAACAGATGCTGAACCATCTATGCTTACACACTTGGGTTTTTGTTTGTTGGTTATAAATACTACATTTTTGTTTGCAGAATCGTTTAATAAAGCGTAAGCCTCTTTAATTACCAATAGTGTACTATCAGTACTTTTGGGATTAGCTCCTAATACTCTATTTACCTCGCTCCAATTGCCGTTTCCAAAAGAAAGTTGCAACAATGAAAGATCTTGTGGCGATGTTTTTACTGTTTTTTGTGCAAAAGCTGTTGTAGCAAATAAGCAAACAATAACGAGTGTAAATAGTTTATTAAACATAACAAATAGTATTGGTTTATTAATAATCAAATATAGGCTTATTTTTTCTTTGGTGCTGCACGTTTTTTAGCTGCAGTTTTCTTTGCTGCAGTTTTACGAGAAGTCGCTTTTTTAACACCTACTTTTTTAGCCGCAGTTTTCTTAGCTACCACTTCTTTTATTCCACCCTGTGCGGTTATTAGTGCCATGGCCTCGTCAAACGAAAGCGATGCCGCTTCAGTAGTTTTTGGTATTTTAAAATTTTGCTTATCCACAGCAATATATGGTCCCCAACGTCCATTGAGTACTTTAAGTCGAGCGTCTTCGTCATATTCTCGAATTAATTTTAAGGAATCGGCAAGGCGTTTTTCTCCTATTATTTCTATGGCACGGTCGGTTTCTACAGTGTGCGGATCATCGTCCTTGCGCAATGAGTAAAATTTGCTATCGTGTACTATATACGGACCAAAACGCCCTATGTTGACTTTCATTTCTTTGCCCTCAAACTCCCCAACTACACGTGGCATTTTAAACAATTCTAGGGCTTCGTCAAGGGTTACGGTTTCCAAACGCTGATTACCTCTAAGACTTGCAAATGCTGGTTTTTCGCCAGTTTCTTCGTTTAATTCTCCTACTTGTACCAATGGGCCGTAGCGACCTACACGTACTATTACGTTTAAGCCACTTACTGGGTGTATGCCCAATGCACGCTCTCCGCTTGCACGTTCGGCGTTTTCTAAGGTTAAATCAACAGTTTTGTGGAATGGAACATAAAAATCTTCAATCATTTTGTTCCACACTATTTGCCCTTCGGCTATTTCGTCAAACTCTTGTTCTACCTTGGCAGTAAAATTAAAATCAACTATTTTTTCAAAGTGTTTTACCAAAAAATCATTTACTACAGCACCAATATCGGTAGGGAATAATTTTTGTTTTTCGGCACCTGTGTTTTCGGTTTTTATTTCTTTTTTGATGTTAGTGGCATCAAGCATAAATACGTTGTAATTGCGTGGGCGACCTTCACGGTCTTCTTTTACTACATAATTACGTTTTATAACTGTTGATATGGTAGGTGCGTAAGTAGACGGACGACCTATGCCCAACTCCTCCAGTTTCTTTACCAATGATGCCTCAGTAAAACGTGCTGCTGCATACGTAAATCGTTCGGTGGCGGTTACTTCCTTACGCCCAACAAGTTCGCCTATGGTTACTTTTGGCAACATACCGCTTTGCTCATCGGTATTTTCGTCATCAGTACCTTCCATATATACTTTTAAAAAACCTTCAAACTGTATTACCTCCCCATTGGCCACAAACTTCTCTGCTTGAGCGGTGTCTATGGTTATTACAGTTTTTTCTAATTGTGCATCTGCCATTTGCGATGATATGGTACGTTTCCATATAAGGTCGTATAGGCGTTGCTCGTTGCGTTCGCCATCAACGCTTGTGTTTTCTATGTATGTAGGGCGTATAGCCTCGTGCGCCTCTTGCGCGCTTGCATTTTTATTTTTGTATTTGCGTATTTGTACAAATTTTTCGCCGTAGGTTTTCTCTACATAATCGCCAATGTTACCTAAGGCTTGTTGCGAAAGGTTTACTGAGTCGGTACGCATATAGGTTATTTTCCCTGCTTCATACAGGCGTTGTGCCAAAGTCATGGTTTGCGATACGCTAAAACTTAACTTACGTGCCGCTTCTTGTTGTAATGTTGATGTTGTAAATGGTGCCGATGGCGTGCGTTTGGCAGGTTTTACTTCCAAATTCTCTACCTTAAAATTATGCGTTGCCGATGATTTTAAAAACGCTTCGGCTTCCTGAGCAGTAGCAAATTTCTTATTTAATTCGGCTTTGATGCTTTGCCCTGCTTTGTTGGTAAATATTGCCGTTACTCTATAATAATTGGACGTGCTGTGGTCGGCAATTTCGCGTTCTCTGTCCACTATTAAGCGTACCGTAACCGATTGTACACGCCCAGCGCTTAACGATGGTTTTACTTTTTTCCATAATACGGGAGATAATTCAAAACCCACAATTCGGTCAAGCACACGGCGTGCTTGCTGTGCATTAACCAAGTTCATATCTATTTGGCGTGGATTATCTACCGCTGTAAGTATGGCTTGCTTTGTAATTTCGTGAAATACAATGCGTTTGGTATCTTTCTTTTTAAGGTCTAATGTTTCGTACAAATGCCACGATATAGCCTCACCCTCACGGTCCTCATCGGAGGCTAACCATACGGTAGTGGCTTCTTTGGCTAATTTTTTAAGTTCGCTTACAATTTTGAGTTTATCGGGCGATACTTCGTAGGTAGGCTCAAAATTGTTGTGCATATCAATACCAAAATCTTTTTTTACTAAGTCGCGGATGTGCCCAAAACTGGCTTTTACTAAGAAGTCTTTACCCAAAAAACCCTCTATGGTTTTAGCTTTTGCTGGACTTTCTACAATTACAAGATTTTTTGCCATAATAGTTATATGTATATAAGGTATAGATAATTTTGTTTTTTTAAACTTTGTGCAAATTAAGCTACAAATAACCCACACATCAAAATTTATATTGCAAATGTGCATTATTTTAAGTGAAATGAGGTTTTACTGTGTCAAAAAGGCAGATTTAGGGTTTGGAAATGACAGTTCAAGTTGTTTGTAATTAATGAATAGATGTAAAAGGAGTTTCTGTAGTTTAAAAGTTAATTTATTCATTTTAATTCGTTAATTTTAAATAATAGATAAAATTATGCGTTATGAATAGATTAGTATTGAGTTGCCTATTAACAACAATTATTAGCAATTGTACCGCCCAAGTAAACGAATATTTTAAGGGAAATCCGCAATGGGGGATTACAGAACAAAACTATCCAAATTTCCCTTGTTATACTGATGATACATACAACTATATTACCAATGGCGATACACTACTAAACAACACTTTGTATAAAAAAATCTTCCAAAAGGGAATTATATCCTATAGAAAATATCCTAGTCCTAATTCTCAAAACGTAAACTGCGAACAACCTTCACAAAGTTATATTCATAACGTCCCCAACTTTTATCTTAGGTCGTTTAACAAAAAAATGTATGTGAAATTAAAAAATGATACAATTGAAAAACTATTGTATGATTTTAACCTTAATGTGGGAGATACATTACCAATAACTTACAATAATTACGAAAAAAATAAAATTGTAAGTGCTATAGATAGTTTTTATACTCCTTATGGCTATCGTAAGCGTTTTAGTATTTCTAATAAAAACGAATATTTAATAGAGGGAGTTGGTAATACAAACGGTCTACTCAATTATTTTGGTATTTTGTTAGATGCTGTCGCTCGTTTAAACTGTTATAGCTTAAACGATGCTAATTACTACCCTACTACTGGAGGTACTTGTATATCTCTTGCTTGGTTTAAGGCCAAAATAGCAAACAAAACAAGTGTTACTATAAGTCCTAATCCATTTGTAAACACTGCTACTGTAGAGTTTACTAACTTGCAAAGCAACGCTACTTTATATATTTACAACACTCTTGGGCAACTTGTACAACAACAAACTATTTTACCAACAACAACTACAGTAAAACTAGAATGTAGCGCATTACCTTTGGGTTTATATTATTATAGCTTGGTACAACCTAACGCTACTAATGTAGTGGGTAATTTTGTAATAACCAATTAGCCCAATTGTTCATTTATTTAACTACCAGACGGATTATATCTCTCCCTGTAATTAATACTATTGTAAGCATAAAGTAATACAAAAAATGGAAAGCCAAACAAGAAATAATGCCCTTGTCTTAATAAATTGAGGAGTATCATTACTAACAGTGCACCAGATATTATCCAATAGGATTCGTCTATTTCAACCGCATTGGGGCGTCTTATTACAAAAAAATTA
>JACMRI010000166.1 GCA_014376525.1 Bacteroidia bacterium
CAGCCACCGAAATGTGAGTGTGGGGCGAGAATGTGTTGTGAGAGTATAAGATTAGAAAATAATATAATTCTATTTTGGTTATTGAGTTCTCGGTTATTGCTATCAAGGTGGCTGAGCGTAGCCGAAACCCTAGTACGATATGAGCTTCGAGTCCGCTCAGCCACCGTGGTGTGAGTGTGGGGCGGGAATGTGTTGTGTGAGTATAAGATTAGAAAATAATATAATTATTTTTTTGTTATTGCGTTCTCGGTTATTACTATCACGGTGGCTGAGAGTAGTAGAAACCCTTGTACGATATGGGCTTCGACTCCGCTCAGCCACCGTGGTGTGAGTGTGTAGTGGGAATTCATGATTGAAATATATAAATAATAAAAAAGCGTCTCGATTTTATCAAGACGCTTTTTTATTATCTATATGGGGTTAATTAGTTATTACAACTTAGCAGATGTGCCAGTAGCCATGTTATACTCCCACGATACTTTGCCAGTAGTTACTTTCACAAATTCATCGCAAGCTGCCCCTTTGGTGTAACCAAAATCTAAAACGTTTTCTTGCTTACTGTCTTCTGTTAATTTTTGGATACCGCTAGTTACATAGCTACAGTCTTTAGCTTTTACTAATGGTGTACCTGCATCTGTTACTATACTGTATTGATTGCCCTTACGGTTAGTACCGTTAACAGTTCCCCATAATGTTACTTGCTCTGAAAGTTTATCTATAATAGTAGTACGGTCGCTTGCATAAATTACTTTATCGCCATTAGCCCAAGTACATACTCCTTTACTTATTTTTACATTTATTTTATTAGAATTAGTTGCATCATTAGTTGCACTAATGTTAGCATAATACTTAATTCCTTTTTTCTCAAAACCTTCAACAGTAGGTAATTGGTTCATTACTGCTGGTAAACCACCCATTACTGCAGTATAGCCTGCACCAGGAACCATAATGGCTTGTATACTTCCGTTTTTAGGTACGCCTCCATCTACTATGTTTTTATACGTAATAGTAAAAATGATTTTCGCTATTTTATATGGTTGAGTCGAAGAATCTAGTTCAATTTTTCTATTTACCATAATAGAATCTCCTCTTACATCAGATGGTATTCTGTAAGAGCTATCTAACTTAAATTGTTGTATTCCATTAATTCTACCTGTCATACCACAACTACCGCAACTTTTAACACCAGGGTCTTTAATTCCTCTTTCATTAATAGCGGGAGCCATATCGTTAAAACCCTCTTCGGCTACTTTGTTATCGTTTACTGATTGTTGGCTGTAGTCTGGATTATCGTCTTTTTTACACCCAAATAATGTTACGCCCACTATGCTTAGTATGGCTACTGTTTTTAAATACTTTTTCATGATATAAAAATTTATTAGTTATATGTTTAATTCAAATTTTAACACAACTAAAATAGTATTTTAAATGGCACTAACAAATTTTATTTTTAAACAACCCAATTATTGCCTATTATTGTTAGTAGTAATTACTTACCGTGTTTTAACTTCATTAACCCCATGTTACATAAACTTACTATTTTCCTTGCGCTAATATTAGCCATGCTACAAACTACTGCGCAACAACTTACACGTGTAGATACCATAAATGTAACGCGTAATGGTAAAACACTACGCTGGCCATGGACTGGAGGGCACAACTCGGCCACGCTACATAATATAGATTTAAACTTAGACGGTATTAAAGATTTATTAGTGTTTGATAGAGATGGCAACACCGTAACCACGTTTTTAAACCAAGGCATATTAGATTCTATAAGCTACGTACATGCCCCACAGTTTGAAAATAGTTTTCCGCCACTCAATAGTTGGGTGCAAATAGTAGATTATAACTGCGATGGCAAAGAAGATATTTTTACGTATCGCGTGGGTTATGGCTGTGCACAAGTATGGAAAAACACTAGTACTCCCACACAAGTATCATTTACATTAGCGTTAGATAAATTGTTTTATAAATACGGACCTGGGGCTAATCAAACTACTAATGTGTATATAGTTGGCGCAGATATTCCTGTAATAAAAGACATAGACAACGACGGCGATGTAGATGTATTGGTGTGGGATAACTTATATTCGCAAGGAAGTAAAATATGGCTATACAGTAACCAACGTGTAGAACTGGGTTACCACTGCGACAGCCTAACCATGCAGGTTACCGACAGTTGCTGGGGACGCTTTACCGAAAACTTTAATGATAATAGTTTAACCTTGGGTGCTTGTCCCTACCCTTTTAAACTTATACCACCAAGTGTAGGCGTAGAGGAAGATTATACGTTACATGCGCAACGCCAATTAAATATAGAAAATAACTTACAAACCAATGGCGTAGCACATACCGGAGGTACGCTTGCTGTGTATGACGGTAACTGCGATAATGCTTTGGAGGTGCTAATTGGTGATGTATCGTTTCCTAACGTGGTAGGCGGTACAAATACTGGCACTCCTGCTAAGGCTCGTGTAACTACTGCAGATACTGCATTTCCGCATTTAAATATACCCATACGTATGTCTATATTTCCTGCTGTATCTACACTTGATGTAAATAACGATGGTAAAGTAGATGTATTTGCAAGCCCAAATGCTATAGGCGCCAGTAGCGAAAATAAAAATAATATTCACTATTATAAAAACACTGGTACAACTTGTGCAGCCGCATTTACGCTAGAAAACAAATCGTTTTTAAACAGCGAAAGTATTGATGTAGGTAGCAATGCACACCCAACATTTGTAGACTTTGATGGCGATAATAAACTAGATTTAATAATAGGAAACAATTATACCTTTAGCGAAAACTATATTGTAAATAAGTACGTAAGCAAACTTACCTCGCAGTTAGACTACTACCGTAACACAGGTACAGCTAGCGCTCCCAAATTTACTCTAGTAACTACTGATGTGGACAGTATTTCAAAAATCAATAAAAAAAACCTACACCCTACCTTTGGCGATTTAGACAAAGACGGCGATTTGGATATGATTGTTGGAGAATCTACTGGTAAATTTATGCATTTTCAAAACACCGCAGGTGCAGGTAATACACCACATTTTAATTTGATAACTACCACATTAAAAGATAACACTAATACTATAATGACTGCTTACAGCAACTCAACACCACAGTTAGTAGATGTAAATGATGATGGTAAACTAGATATACTTTCTGGCTCGGCACGTGGTACATTGTTTTATTATGAAAACATAGGTACTGTAAATATACCAATATTTGAATTTAAAAGTGATACACTAGGAGGTGTGGATACACGAGACCTACAGCTATCATTTGGTAATAGTTGTCCACAATTGGTAACTGAAGCTGGAAATAAAATACTGTATGTAAGCACTGCCAAAGGCACTTTACATAAGTATAACAACATTACTAACGCCAACTTATATGGCTATTTTAACAAAATAACTACCAAACTAGATAACATAGACCTTGGTGATAATACTTACTTGAGCATAGGTGCATTTGGTGCTAACAAACGTGCGTTTGTGATAGGTACATCTCGTGGTGGGGTGGTTATGTATTATGATACCAATAGTGTAACTCAAGTAAAAAATCAACTTGCATCTGCTTTTGAATTAAAATTATATCCTAATCCTACTCACGGAATTGTAAATATAAGTTCTGTATATACCATGAACAGCACTACGGTAAATGTATTTAACATTATGGGAACGCTTGTTTATCAAGGCACGTGGAACGGATATAAATACTCCGTTGATTTAAGTGCACTAGCCTTAGGTATATATATTGTAAAAATTAATAACACCACACAAGGTATTGATAGTAATTTTAAAATAGTTTTGAATTAGTTAATTCCGTAGGTTGTGATAATAAATATTTACATCATCATGGATAAATTTATCAAATAGAACAAAACAAAAAGCGATAAATACTAGTGTATTTATCGCTTTTATTTAAATTGTAGTTATAATTAAAATTATGCTTTTATTTTCTTCACTTTTTTAGGTGCAGATACTATATCTTGTACATCAAACAAACCACCTCCAATAACTGCATTTATTTTATCAATAATTTCGCCAAGTTGTTCTTTGTTTTCCATAAACTTATTAGTATCAACATCTATAATTAATAGTTTACCTGCGTCGTAAGTGCTAATCCAGGCTTCGTAACGTTCGTTAAGGCGAGTTAAATAATCTAAACGAATAGAGTTTTCGTAATCGCGCCCACGCTTGGATATTTGCGATACGAGTGTTGGCACTGATGCACGCAAATAAATTAATAAATCGGGAGGCCCAATAAATGATTCCATTAATTGAAACAGCGAAAAATAGTTTTCAAAATCTCTAGCAGTCATCAAGCCCATAGTGTGTAAGTTGGGTGCAAATATGTGCGCATCTTCGTATATGGTACGGTCTTGAATTACACTCATTCCCGACTTGCGTATATCTTGTACTTGTGCAAAACGACTATTTAAAAAATATATTTGCAAGTTGAACGACCAACGTTGCATATCATCATAAAAATCATTCAAATAAGGATTAGTATCAGCATCTTCAAAATGCGCTTTCCAATTATAATGCTTGGCTAATAATGTAGTAAGTGTAGTTTTACCCGAACCAATGTTTCCTGCAACTGCTATGTGCATAGTTAATTTATTTTTTAATAGTTAATTTATAATAAGTAGTATGTATTTTTATTGTGCTAATGTACTAATAAAAACACTATTGCGGTACAATGTTAATACAGTGTGAACAACTAAATTAAAGTTGAGTAAAGTTGTTGTTTTCGAGTGTAAATATTGCTTTGGGCTTAACCCCTTTTTCGGTTTGATGAACTGTACAGGCAACGTGTTGGGCATCGTGTTCAAAATAAAGTATAGAATTGTTGGCTAATGCACGGCTTAATACAGTTTGTTTTTCTTGCATACTTAATAGTGGTTGTGTATCATAAGCCATTATCCATGGGGTGGGTATGTGGTGCATAGATGCTAACAAATCGGCAACGTATATAATTTCTTGTTGCTGATGTTGTATTACTGGCAACATCATTTGTTCAGTATGACCACTTACATTTATGAATGATAAATTAGGATTTATACTATTAGTATCTGTTACAAAATTAAGCTGACCACTTTGTTCTATGGGCAAAATATTTTCTTTAAGAAACGATGCTTTCTCGCGTGGATTGGGCTGTGTAGCGTTTTGCCAATGTGCAGCATTACTCCAGTATTTTGCATTTTTAAATACAGGTTCGTAACCATCTTTTCCAGTGTTGTATTGTATAGCTCCGCCACAGTGGTCAAAGTGCAAGTGAGTAAGTACTACATCGGTTATATCGCTAGGTTGTAAGCCAACATTAGCAAGGCTTTTGAGCAGTGTATCGGTACCATGAATGTAATAATGACCAAAAAATTTATCATCTTGTTTATCGCCCATACCTGTATCAATAAGTATGCGTTGTGTGCCATCTATAATAAGTAGGCAACGCATTGTCCAGGTACACATATTATTATCATCAGCGGGGTTTAGTTTGTGCCAAATGCTCTTGGGTACTACGCCAAACATTGCGCCACCATCTAACTTAAATAATCCTGCATTAATTGTGTGTAATTCCATTGTTGTAAAATATTATGTAATTGTAACTGTTTAATCAAAAAAACGCTTGGTGTTAAACATTATTTGTAAATGTTAAATCGTAATTTATGTTTAGGTATTAAATTCTTTTTCTAATAATTTGGAAAGTTGTTGTATGCTTATGTCCACTGTGAGTTTGCCTTCTTTACATACTGATATTGCACCAGTTTGCTCGCTTACTATTACAGCTATAGCGTCCGAATCTTCGGTAATACCTACCGCTGCGCGATGTCGCATACCTAAGTGTTCAGGAAAATTATCGTTTTCGGTTACGGGCAGTACACAGCGTGCTGCTTTTATATAATTATTGGTAACAATTACGGCACCATCGTGTAATGGATTATTTTTAAAAAATATACTTTCTATCAAACGGGTGTTTAGTTGCGCATTAATAACATCGCCTGTAGACACATAAAAATCTAAAGTAGACGATTTAGTTAATACCACAATTGCCCCAGTATTACTTTCGCTCATAGTTTTGCAGGCTTTGATGAATGCGAGTACATCCAACTTATTATCGGAGGCGCTACTTGCAGTTGCGGCAAATAAATTAAGTGAGAACTTCTTGAAAAAATCATTCGTGCCCAACAACAATAAAAACCTTCTTATCTCTTGCTGAAAAACAATAATTAAAGCAATAAAACCCACACCTATAAACTGCCCCAATATCGTCTCGAGCAATTGCATATTTAATGCTTTTACCAACAACCACAATAGATACAGCGCAACTATTCCCAACGAAATATTAATAGCCACAGTGCCTCGTATCAACTTGTATAATTGATACAAAAGCATAGCCACCAAGAGTATATCTAAGGCATCAATCCACGAAAAAGGAATTATAAATGATAAGACCATGAGTATGTATATTTATTATTTAATACCTCAACAATACCTTAATTTTCTCCGCCACCTTATCGGCATTGGGGAGCATAGCAGCTTCTAAGGCACTGTTTAATGGTATTGCAGGCATATTCTCCGCACCTATTACCTCTACAGGAGCATCTAATTGTTCAAAGCAATGCTTGCTTATACCTGCTGCTATACTTTGCGCAAAGCCATTGTTTACTGGCTCTTCGGTAAGTACTATTGCTCTACCGTGCTTGCGTACAGCGGTGTATATAGCTTCGGTATCTAATGGATATAATGTGCGTAAATCTATAATTTCTAACTGATTATTAAATTGCTTTGCAGCCTGCGACGCCCAGTACACGCCCATTCCGTAAGTAATAACTGCGCAAGTGTTATGCGTAGTACTTGGTGCTACAGTAGTAACTGTTCGCGCTTTACCTAGTGGTATTATATATTCTTCGTCGGGTTCTATGGTTTTACTATCTTCAGTTCCTTTTATTTTGCTCCAGTACAACCCTTTGTGTTCTAGCATTACCACAGGGTTAGGGTCATAGTAGGCTGCTTTCATTAGTCCTTTTAAATCGGCACCTGTACTTGGGTAACATATTTTAATGCCACGAATATTAGTTAAAATACTTTCTATGCTACTGCTGTGGTATGGGCCACCACTACCGTATGCACCTATTGGCACACGTAATATCATACTTACTGGCCACTTACCATTACTTAAATAACAACTGCGACTCACTTCAGTAAACAATTGATTTAAGCCTGGCCATATATAATCGGCAAATTGTACTTCTACTATTGGTTTAAGCCCTACTGCGCTCATACCAACGGTTGAGCCTATTATAAACGCTTCTTGTATAGGAGTGTTGAATACTCTATTATCTCCAAATTTTTGTGCTAATGTTGCTGCTTCTCTAAACACACCGCCTAAGCGTGCGCCTACGTCTTGCCCATATAACAAACATTCGGGGTGTTTGGTCATTAATTCTTGTATGGCAAATAATGCAGCATCTACCATTACTATTTTTTCTTTCCCCATAGGTGCACGTATTCCACGCTCTTCTGTAACAGATGTAGGTGCAAAATCATGCGTAAATAAATCTTCGGCTGTAGGGTTAGGCATCGCTAACGCACGTTCATAATCTGCTTGTACTTTAACGGTAGATTCTTTAATAATTGTATCCAATTTATCTAAAGAAAAACCATCTATCAACAACTTATTTTTAAGTTTCGGAAAAGGGTCACGGCTATTGGCTTCGTCCAAATCATCTCTGTACCATTCCTTACGTACACCACTAGTGTGGTGGTTTAGCAAAGGCACCTTGGCATGTATTAAAAACGGGCGACGTTCCTTGCGCATTAATGCTAATACTTCATTTACGGTGTTATATGATTTTTCAAAATTAGTACCATCAATACTCCGCACCTCTATACCGTTAAAGCCTTTTGCAAAATCGGCGGCTGTACCAAAACGTATTTCTTTGCTATGTGCGCTTATGTCCCACTCGTTATCTTGCACTAAAAATAGTATGGGCAATTGTTTTAATGCTGCCATGTGCATAGCTTCGGCAACTTCGCCCTCAGTCATTGCGGCGTCGCCTATACTACATACTGCTATTGGGTTTGCGCCATTGTAGTCCTTGGCTAAACCAGTCAGTTCTTTATATTGTATACCCATAGCAACTCCTGTAGTGGGTATAGCTTGCATACCTGTTGCGCTACTTTGCATAGGTATTTTGGGCATATCCTCACGGTTAAGCGATGGGTGAGAATAGTAAGTACGTCCAGCACTAAATGGGTCGTCTTTTTTGGCTAATAATTGCAACATTAAATCGTACGGCTGCATACCTATACCAAGCAACATACTATCATCACGATAGTAAGCACTTAAAAAATCTTGTGGCAACAATTGCATACTACATGCCAGCTGTATAGCCTCGTGCCCACGGCTTGTGGCGTGTACGTATTTAGCGGTTATATCTTTGTTGGCTTCGTACAATTCTGCCATGGCTTTGGCGGTGCACATAAGTGTGTAGGCTTTGGTGTAAATTTCTTTGGTAATTATGTTCGAAGTCATTAGTATATTTAACTTAAATGATGTATGATAAATGTTATAGATGTTACTCTAGTCCTCTCCTACTTTATATTGCCTGTAAGAGCTGTATTAAAGTAGGGTTCAAAAATAGTAGCTATGCTTTGTAGTGCATGGTTTTTACTGTTGTTTAAAATGATGTAGGCATTGCTTAACCAACGCTTACGTCCCATTATTTTTTCGTATAATTTATACCATTCGTAAGCTAATAAACCCATGCCATAACTCACAGGAAATACTAATATGCCAACTATCCAATTCCAAGTTACAAAAGTTATAATAGACAGTATTAAAAAATAAATAATACTAATAAAAAAAGCAAGTATTATACGTACGCTCGCTTTAAATTCTACTACTTTAATTTTGTTTTTGGCTATATTGCTAGGTATAAAAAAAGGTACTGCATTTAGTACTAAACCTAATACAAAAACAGGTACTGTAAGCAATAGCCATATTACGTGTAGTAGGTTATATTCCTTAACTTTTGTTAATGTATTTTGATGTTTTAAATTTGCGGATAATAACTCTGTTCCATAACTATCTAAGTGTTGTTTTAATGTTGTTAATTCGTTGGGCTTCATTGCATATAATGCCTCGCCTATACTTTTACGAATATTATATTTATTGATGCCTGCATACTGAGGCAAAGTACCAATAATTTCATCTAACAAAAAATGTGTGGGCTGAAACTCTTCGGGTATTTGCAACACTACATTTTGCAACTCGCTTTCTACACGAGCATTAAATACATGAATGCGTTCAGCATAGTTGTTGGCTTTACTAAAATCAATATCGTGCATGGTAAAAGCATTGCCAAACTGCAAATACACATCGCTTCTAAATTTGTCCCAAGTGTAATAGCTTAATCCTGCCACCTGTATATTTAGCGGTATGTTGGTGGTATTTAATAATTCAAATTCGGCACATATACGTGCTGTACCTTTTCTAAACTTACGCACGTGCGCTGCTTGCAAACAGTTACCCTCGCTATAAATAGTTACCGCACCACGGTTATTTAACTTAGCAAAAATTGCAGCAAACGACTCCTCGTTTTTAGACATATTTTCGGGACCTTCCTCTCTTCTAAATATGGGAATCATATTAAAATAATTAAACACCTTGGCTTTCCAACCTTTAAATACATCGCCTCGTGCTATAAAATATACTTTGCGTTTTAATGAAAATAAAATAATGAGCGGGTCTATTGCTGAGTTACTATGGTTACCTACAAATAGCGTAGGACTTGAGTTATCAGCTTTTTCAGCATTTACAACATGAAATTTATAATTAGAACGTATATGCAATTCCACAATCCAACGAAGTATATTATAGCCTATTTTTTTTTCGGCAAGTGGTTTGTCAATAGTGGTTTTCATTTAAGTTAAATACACGCGTGATTTAATGAAGTATAATTACACTTACAATAATATAAATAATATGGCTAAACTAGATTATAAATAGCCTTAAAATGCATTAAAATAGTAACTAAAAACGAAATGTATCTAATAAATAAAAATGTTACTTTTACTAAAAATACATTTTAAAATAAATAAATATTTTACAACCTATGATAACTTCCATGAATACTACCTCCACACCCATTACTGCAGCAGAAGCCATGGCGCTTGAAGACAAATACGGAGCGCACAACTATCATCCGCTACCTGTGGTGTTGGAACGTGGGCAAGGCGTATTTGTATGGGATGTAAACAATAAACAGTACTACGATTTTCTATCCGCTTACTCGGCTGTTAATCAGGGGCATTGCCACCCATCCATTATAAATGCCTTGATGGAGCAATCGCAACGCCTTACGTTATCATCGCGTGCTTTTTATAACGACAGTTTGGGAGTGTATGAAAAATACATTACCCAATTATTTGGTTATGATAAAGTATTACCAATGAACACAGGAGTTGAGGGGGGCGAAACGGCAATAAAATTAGCACGCCGTTGGGGATATGCTGTGAAAGGAATTGAAGATAATAAAGCTAAAATAATATTTGCTGAGGGTAATTTTTGGGGACGCACATTAGCAGCAATATCTAGCAGTACCGACCCAAGTTCGTATGCTAAATTTGGTCCGTTTATGCCAGGTTTTGAATTGATACCTTATAATGATTTAGTAGCCCTAGAAGAAAAATTAAAAGATTTTAACGTAGCTGCATTTATGGTAGAGCCCATACAAGGCGAAGCTGGTGTAATAGTTCCTGATGAAGGCTACTTAACATCTGTACGCAATTTGTGTACACAATACAACGTATTATTAATAGCCGACGAGGTACAAACTGGCTTATGCCGTACTGGCAAAATGTTGGCGTGCGATCACGAAAATGTTCGCGCTGATATATTGGTGTTAGGCAAAGCACTATCTGGCGGAGTATTGCCAGTAGCCGCAGTACTATGCGACGATTACATAATGCTAAACATAAAACCAGGCGAGCATGGAAGCACTTATGGCGGCAATCCGTTAGCGTGTAAAGTAGCCATAGCAGCCTTGGAAGTACTGGTAAATGATGACTTAGCAGCTAATGCCGAAAAATTGGGCGCACAGTTACGTGCCGAATTAAACTTAATAAAAGAACAATCCAAAACCATAACACACGTTAGAGGTAAAGGTTTATTAAATGCAATAGTAATAAAAGAAACTCACGGCAAAACCGCTTGGAACTTATGCGAAATATTAGCCAAAAATGGTTTATTAGCTAAGCCTACGCACGAACATATAATACGTTTAGCGCCACCGTTGGTTATTAACGAGTCGCAGTTGTTGGAATGTGTAGATATTATTCGGAAATCGGTAACAGAGTTTGAAGCTCAATTGTAAAAAAGTTAAAAATTACATTACAATTATTAGTAAATATAGTATGGCTATGCACCGTTTTCAATATCCTGACCGTAATACTCGCCCGTTGAAAGATGTGCCTACAATGGCAAACGCAATAGATATGTGGTTGCAAAAAACAGGTTTTAGCGAAAAAATGTTTGAAGCCGCTATTATGCAAGATTGGCGGGAGATAGCTGGAATTTCTATTGCGAAAAATACAGCCAAATTATCTTTACACAAAAGAGTACTTAGCTTGACTATAATGTCTGCACCACTGCGCAATGAATTAGCAATGAACAAGCATAAATTAATAACACTCATAAACGAATATATAAAACACAATTACATAACCGACATTCGTTTTTAATAATTTACTAAAATTAACATATTATATGAATTTATTTAGACGCAAAACATTACAAAGTATATTAGAACAAGCAGAGATTAATTCGGCTACAAACAATTTAAAACGTAGCTTAAAAGTAAAAGACTTAATTGCCTTTGGCATAGCTGCCATAGTAGGAGCAGGTATATTTGGCACAATAGGCAAAGCCAGTTTTGATGGCGGACCAGGAGTTATTTTCTTATTTATATTTACAGCTATAGCATGTGGTTTTAGTGCGTATGCTTACGCTGAGTTTGCAAGTATGGTACCTGTTGCAGGTAGTGCTTACACTTACTCCTACGTGGCTTTTGGCGAAGTGGTTGCTTGGCTTATAGGTTGGAGTTTAATAATGGAATACAGTATTGGTAACATTGCTGTAGCGATAAGTTGGAGCGATTATTTTACGGGATTTTTAGCAGGTTTTAAAATAAACATACCAGCATATTTAACTACTGATTATTCATCAGCATCGAGTGCGTTTGATACAGTAACCGAAACATTGCGTATGGGTGGTACTATGAATGATTTTGAACGGTCAGTTACTGAAGGGTATGCAGCTTGGATAAATGCCCCAACTATTTTTGGCTTTCATATTATTTTTGATTTGCCTGCTTTACTTATAATTGTAGCCATTACAGCACTTGTATACCGTGGCATTGAAGAAACTAAGCGTGCAAGCAACATAATGGTATTTGTAAAATTAATAGTGATACTATTAGTAATAGCAGTGGGTGCATTTTATGTAAAGCCCGAAAACTGGAATCCATTTATGCCCAATGGCGCAAGTGGTGTGTTAAAAGGAATATCATCAGTGTTTTTTGCCTATATTGGTTTTGATGCCATAAGTACTACTGCCGAGGAATGCGAAAATCCGCAACGAGATTTGCCTCGAGGCATGATGTGGAGTATAGCAATTTGTACTGTATTATATATTGCCATAGCACTGGTACTTACAGGTATGGTAAGCTATACTAAATTAAATGTAGGCGACCCACTAGCATTTGTATTTAAAGAGCTAAATGTAGCTTGGTTATCGGGTATTATATCATTAAGTGCTATTGTGGCTATTACCAGTGTACTATTGGTATTTCAGTTAGGGCAACCACGTATATGGCTTAGCATGAGCAGAGATGGTTTGTTACCAAAAGCTTTTTCTAAAGTGCACCCAAAGTTTAAAACACCATCGTATGCCACTATTGTTACAGGTATTATAGTAGCAGTTCCTGCACTATTTATGAATTTAACTATGGTTACTGACTTGTGTAGCATAGGTACTTTATTTGCATTTACACTTGTATGTGCAGGTGTATTACGCCTACAAAACGACCCTAATAAGCCTGCTTCTCGCTTCAAAATCCCTTATATGAATGCCAAGTATGTGTATCCTATACTTATAGTTATTGGTACTGTTATAATGGTTAAATTTAATAATGACGGGGTTAAAAATTTTATGACTAGCAACGGTAAAGTAGAGAAAGAAAACTTTATGAACGGATTGGTAACAAGTAGAATTAGCGAAATAGAACGTGCTTTTGAACTAGACGAAAGAAAAGTATCTTTAGTATCGTATATATCAAATATGAACCAGAAGCAATACGAAACGTTTATTGCTAGGGAAGAAATATACGATAACGAAAAAAGTAATGATAGAATAAGTGTATTTTTTAAAAACATTCCCACATGGTTTTTTTTAATAGCATTACTTATACTTGCTTATAGAGCATTCAAAAACAATTATTCTATGATACCGCTTATGGGCTTAACCAGTTGCTTATACATGATGAGCGAAATGGGTATGACCAACTGGGTAGGATTTACCATATGGCTTGCTGTGGGTTTAGTAATTTATTTTGGATACAGTTATAATAATAGTGTACTACAAACTGATGAGGATTAAGTTTAATATTAAATAAAGCTGAAAATAAAAACGCCTCGTTAAAAAAATTTAACGAGGCGTTTCTTTTATAAATTGGTATTATTCTTTTACTGGTATAATCATATCTAGTTCTTTAGCACGCTCTGCATATTTTATTTTTACGGGAATTCCTCCTTTTACAGGCAAAAATATAGAAGAGTCATAACCTATTATATATACATAATAATTGCCATAACGTAAATTTTCAACATGTACGTGATCTTCCTTTTTACCGCCAACTATTTTTAAATCATAATTATTAGTTGGGTCGCTTGGTAATTCTGTAGCGTTAAACTTTATATAAGCAGTAGCACCAAAAATGGGTTTACCATGATGCTGCGGTAAAGCTGCTAGTGTGGCTTTACCACCTGTGCCATTTTTTTTGCAGGCTACAGTTCCTATTACTGCCATTGCTGTTAATGCTACAATTTTTAATGTTTTCATTTTTATAATTGGTTAAAATTAAATCATTTTTAGTGTAAAATATTATGTTTTGTTTAACACCAACTGTGATAGGCCCCGCTAATGCCAGCGTGTATTTCCAACTTTGCACTAACGCAAGCCTCGAGGCTTGTGTGTTTATAAAAGATACTACTATTATTTAGCAAATTCATTGGTTTGGTTTAATAACAAATGTAGTGTTTTAACAAATAACTTTTGTGCAAGTAACCAGCGCCACAACTTAGCGAAGCGTTCTCACTAAACAATAATTTAAAATTAACAATGAGTAACACAAGCCACGATGATTGCATTAGCCTTGCACGGTTACCTAACGCTTGGAGGAGCAGAGGAAGTTGCCACTCCTCTCATTATAACGTTAATATAAAACCTGTGGTGAGCGAATCCGAACCATTAACCCTACAATAAACTTCGGCTACATAAAAGTTCCAAGTGACGCCATTACTCCGTTTACTCTACGTAATGGCTTAACACTTGAAACAGCACCACCAACTATTTAAACTTTGGAACACTTACAGCAACAAGGGGGTTTTTAACGAATACTAAAGCTTAGCTTAAAACTAAGCTAAGCAAACCGTATAGCCCACCGACCCTTAATTACCTAACTCTACGCCGTGTTAGGGCTTTTTACACGCCATTATTTTAAAAGAAACGCTATTCCTATAATGATACATAAAATACCATTTAAATAAATTCCTATTGTAAATTTATTTACATCATAACTATCAACAGGAAATTTATAAATATACCAAATCGAAATCAGTCCTAATAAAATAGCTCCAATACCTTTAACGATGTTGAGTGAGAAAATAGTTATTATTATCATTCGCTTTTTTTCTCGCTTATTTTTTCAACTCCCTCTTTTACAGCCTCTATTTTTAATTCAACACTTGTTTCTATGAATACTTTTTGAGCTTCGTTAGTTATTGCCCCGTTCCCGCAAGTGTTCCATAGCTTATTATTAAATTGGTTGGCTCTCGCAAGTGTTAAGCTGGTTACTGAGCGGAGCCTAAGTATCAGCATCACTTGTGAGTGCATATAGTAAAAGTTTGTAACATCGTTAGCCTGTTTATGCATTGTTCTTTTTATTTTACAACGAAGTTACAACTCTTTTTATTGTTAGACTATTTAGAATTAACACTACAATAAAATTCTGCTACAAAAGTTCCAACCGAGGCTTTACTGTCGAGCTCATGAAACAATAATTTAAAACTTGTGGTGAGCGAAGCCGAACCATTAACATTGAGTAACAAGTGACGCTATTACTCCGTTTACTCTATGTAATAGCTTAACACTTTAAGCAGCACCACCAACTTGCCACACCATTAAAACACCATGGTAGCAAGCATTAGGTATATGATTGTTTTTTTTTATAATAAAAACGTAATTAATTTTGTAATAAATACTATGTGCTAAATGTTACTTATTTAACACACTTTATATCCTCGTGTTTTATTTCGCACTGTTACTTAATGCGTATAGTTTCATTTGCTTTACCATTGCTAGTAGACCATTGGCACGTGTGGGCGACAAGTGCTCCGTTAAGCCTATTTTATTAATAAAGGTAAGTGGGGCTGTTGCTACATCAGTAGCAGACTGATTATTTAATACGCGTATCATTAATGCTACCAACCCTTTTGTTATTATGGCATCACTATCGGCAGTAAATTGTATTACATTGTTATTAACCGTAGCGTGCAACCACACTTGGCTTTGGCAACCTTTTATTATGTAATTTTCTGTTTTAAATTCGGCATTAATCATCGGTAAACTTTTGCCTAAGTCTATAATGTGCTCATAGCGTTGCATCCAATCGTCAAATAGTGCAAACTCTTCTATAATTTCTAATTCGGTTTCGTGTATGGTCATTGATTTAATTTTTTATTAAAATTAACAATAAATGTAGATCTTATTGCACTAGCTTAACTATATTTTTTCTTGCACATAATTTGTTGGCTTAGTTATTGATTAATAGTTATTAAATTATTCATTTTTTTTATATAATTTTGACATTATTAAAAAAAAGCAACAACAATTACATGAAAATTATATTAATTACTTTCAGTTTACTATTAACTTATGCCAACGTAAGCACGTATGCGAGTAATAATATTTCGTTGCTTAAAAAAGAAACTACATCAAAAACTATTTTTACAACTAAAACTACCAACACATCTGCCACTTATTTTGATTTTTGTACAGAATTAGAAGATGAACTAGAAGACGATCATGAAGATGAATTTGCTACTACACATATACTTACTAATAACAATATTTATACTGTATCTTCAATATATATATACACATCATTAAACTATTTTGCTAATAATAACGAACGCTTACATGTGGTTGCACAACTTCCTATATACCTACGTATATGTAGTTTTCGTGTTTGATAATTAATATCAACCAAATTATATGTATTAACTTTTTTTGCGTTTTACATAACTACAATAGCAGTACTATTGCTTACTGTGTAGTACCACTTTCCAAAACCGTATTTGCTTACTCTAACACAAATTATTGTTACATATACATTGCGAAAAAACTACTAGTATTTTAAAAATGCTACTTAAGCTATAGAATTATATCTATAAAATTCATCAACTCAATAAAAAATTTCTCATGAAAAAAACATTCATTTATGTGGGCGCTTGTGTTTTGCTATTAAACGTAGGTTGCAATAATCACAAAGAAGAAGCCGAAGAAAAAATAAAACTTTTGGTAACAAGTCCATTAAAAACGGATACTAATATAACTCGTGAGTACGTATGCCAAATACATTCTATACAGCATATTGAATTACGAGCCCTTGAAAAAGGCTACTTAGAAAAAATATATGTTGATGAAGGACAGTTGGTAAAAAAAGGACAGCTTCTGTTTCAAATTATGCCATTGATATATAATGCTGAAGTACAAAAAGCGCAAGCCGAAGTAAGTTTTGTAGATATAGAATATCAAAATACGAAACAATTATCCGACAAAAATGTGGTGTCGCCGAATGAGTTGGCTTTGGCAAAGGCTAAATTAGATAAGGCTAAAGCCGAGTTATCATTAGCGCAAGCACACTTACAATTTACACAAATAAAAGCCCCGTTTGATGGCTATGTAGATTTGTTTAAAGTGCGACTTGGAAGCCTTATTAATGAAGGAGATTTACTAACTACACTATCTGACAATAGCCAAATGTGGGTATATTTTAATGTACCCGAAGCGGAGTATTTAAACTACAAAGCAAACGTTACTGCCGAAAATTTACTTAAAGTACAATTACTAATGGCAAATAACCAAATGTTTGATCAGCCTGGTGTAGTAAAAACTATAGAGGCCGATTTTAATAACGAAACAGGAAACATAGCCTTTAGAGCTACTTTCCCTAACAACAAACGCTTGTTAAAACACGGCGAAACAGGAAATATAGAAATGACTGTACCGCTTAATAACGCTATACTTATTCCACAAAAAGCAACCTATGAAGTATTGGAGAAAAAATATGTATTTGTAGTAGATAAGCAAAACATTGTACACTCTCGCGAAATTACTATTGCCTCCGAAATGCCCGATTTATACGTAGTTAAAGATGGCTTAAATGAAAATGAGCGCATTTTATTGGAAGGAATACGTAAAGTAAAAGACAACGACAAAATTGAATACGAGTACGAAAGTCCGCAAACAGTATTACCAAAGTTAAGAGTATATGTTGAGTAATTATCACAGCTAAAAAACCCATATAATATGTTTAGTAAATTCATACAAAGACCAGTATTAGCAATAGTAGTATCTCTTGTTATTTTATTTTTAGGTGCGCTGGCTATAAAAACCTTACCTACATCACAGTTTCCCGAAGTAGCCCCACCAGTAGTAATGGTAAGTGCTTCGTACCCAGGAGCAAGTGCAAAATCATTGGCCGAATCGGTAATTATTCCGTTGGAACAATCTATTAATGGCGCGTGGGGTATGCGTTACATGACCTCTGATGCCACCAGTGCAGGCGAGGCTAACATACAGGTAGTTTTTAACCCAGGCACTGATATTAATCAAGCGTTGGTGCAAGTGTCTAACCGTGTGCAACAAGTAACTAACCGCTTGCCTACATTAGTTCAGCGCGAAGGGGTAGTAATTACACCTGTAATACCAAGTATGTTGATGTATGTAAACTTGTACAGTAAAGACAAGAATGCAAACATGAAATTTTTGTTTAACTACGCAGGTGTAAACATGGTGCCCGAGTTGCAACGTATAAATGGTATAGGGCAAGTACGCATATTAGGCAGTAGACAATATGCAATGCGTGTGTGGCTAAACCCCGATAGAATGCGTGCTTACAATATTTCGCCGGACGAAGTAATGGAGGCATTAAACGACCAAAGTATAATAGGAAAACCAGGTAGAATAGGGCGTGGCGATAGTAAACAAGCCGAAGCATTAGAGTATGTGCTTGCTTACACTGATAGGTTTAATGACCCTAAGCAATACGAAAACGTAATAATAAAAGCAAACCCAAACGGCGAAATGCTACGCTTAAAAGACCTTGCAACAGTAAGTTTAGGTAGTGAGTATTACGATATTTACTCTAGCATGAATGGTAATCCATCTGCTGCATTAGTATTAAAACAAACCTATGGTAGTAATGCAAGCGAAGTTATTGAAAACGTAAAAATAAAATTAGAGGAACTAAAGAAAACCTTTCCGCCAGGTATGGACTATGAGGTAAGTTACGATGTATCTAACTTTTTAGATGCCTCTATAGAAAACGTAATACATACACTGCGCGACGCATTTTTGCTAGTGGCACTGGTAGTATTTATTTTCTTGGGCGATTGGCGTTCTACACTTATACCAACGCTTGCTGTACCCATATCATTAGTTGGAGCATTTTTTTGTATGCAATTATTTGGTTTAACTATTAACATGGTAACGCTTTTTGCCTTGGTGTTAGCCATAGGTATTGTGGTAGATGATGCCATAGTAGTGGTAGAGGCGGTACATGCCAAAATGGAAGAGGAACATTTATCGCCGTATAATGCAGTACGCAAAGTAATAGGCGAAATTAGTGGTGCAGTTATCGCTATTACTTTATTAATGGTGGCAGTGTTTGTTCCTGTTTCGTTTATGACGGGTCCAGTAGGTACGTTTTACCGTCAGTTTTCTATTACGATGGCTTCGGCAATAGTAATATCGGGGGTTGTGGCACTTACTGTAACACCTGTACTGTGTGCTATGATATTAAAAAACAACCATGGTAAGGCACGCAAGCCAACATTGCTCAACCGATTTATAGATAGTTTTAACCGTGGTTTTGAAAAACTTACAGGCAAATACGTATGGTTATTAAAATTAATAGTGCACCGCAAAATGGTTACTGTTGGTTTCTTTGCGGCATTTAGTATAGGAATTTTCTTAATTAGTAACAACCTACCATCAGGCTTTATACCCAGCGAGGATCAGGGTATGCTATATGCCATTATTCAAACGCCACCAGGTTCAACACTGGAGCGAACCAACGATTTATCTAACAAATTAGTAAGTGTAATACAGCAAGTAGAAGGGGTACAATCTATATCATCTATAGCGGGTTACGAGGTACTTACTGAGGGGCGCGGTTCTAATGCTGGTACATGTTTAATAAATTTAAAACCATGGAACGAACGTAAACATACCGTAACCGAGATAATTGAAGAATTGGAGAAAAAAGCAAAGGCGATACCTGGAGCAACCATTGAGTTTTTTGACCCACCTGCTGTGCCTGGATTTGGAGCTGCTGGAGGTTTTGCGTTGCAACTGTTAGATAAAACAAATAGTAGCGATTATAAGCAATTAGAAAAAGTAACTACCGATTTTATGAACGAGATGCGCAAGCGCAAAGAGCTTACAGGCTTGTTTACGTTTTTTAGTGCAAACTACCCACAATACGAAATAGAAATAGATAACCAAGCCGCCATGCAAAAAGGGGTAACTATTGGTAATGCTATGAATACGTTGTCTATTTTTGTAGGAAGCACATACGAACTTGGCTTTATAAAATACCAACGATTCTTTAAAGTGTTTGTGCAAGCTGCACCCGAGTATAGAAAATTACCATCGGACGTAATGAAATTATATGTAAAAAACAATCGTGGCGAAATGGTACCGTTCTCGGCTTTTATGAAAATAAAAAAGAAACAAGGTGCTAACGAAATAAACCGTTACAATATGTACAACACCGCAGCTATACGTGGTGGACCAGCCAAAGGATATAGCAGTGGCGAGGCTATAAAAGCTGTGCAAGAAGTAGCCGCTAAAACATTGCCACACGGCTACGATATAGACTGGGCAGCGCTTTCATACGATGAAACACGACGAGGCAACGAAGCAATTTATATTTTTCTTATTGTACTTATATTTGTATATTTTGTATTAGCCGCACAGTACGAAAGTTTTATAATTCCGCTATCTGTTATACTATCATTACCTGCAGGAATTTTCGGTTCGTTTTTATTAATAAAAGGTTTGGGCTTAGCTAACGATATTTATGCGCAAGTAGGCTTAGTAATGCTCGTAGGCTTGCTGGGTAAAAATGCGGTATTAATAGTAGAGTTTGCGGTACTAAAACAAAAGCAAGGTGCTACAGTTTTGGAGGCAGCTATTGAGGGTGCAAGGGTACGTTTCCGACCTATTTTAATGACTTCATTTGCATTTATAGCAGGGCTTATTCCGTTAGTGTTTGCACATGGTGCAGGTGCTATTGGTAACAAAACCATAGGTTCATCGGCACTTGGCGGAATGTTATTTGGTACGGTGTTCGGCGTTATACTTGTGCCTGGCTTATATTATATTTTTGGTTCAATAGCCAAAGGTCGTCAATTGATAAAAAATGAAGACGATAATTCTTTAACCGAAGATTTGGTTCACAAAATAGATGATTTTCCTAACACTGAAAATAATGAAAACAATGAAAAATAAAATAAACAAATACGTAAGCTACGCTCTACTATGTGTATGCTTATTGGGCTGTAAAAATTTGGCCATTGTTAATCGTAACGAAAACAAAACAATGCCCGAAGCATTTGCCAATACTAAAGACACTGTAAGTTCGGCAACTATTAAATGGAGAGTGTTTTTTAAAGACACCGAGTTAATAGCACTTATAGATTCGGCATTGAAAAAAAATCAGGAGTTGAATATAATATTGCAAGAAATAAGCATTGCCCAAAACGATGTAAGAGCTCGCAAAGGTGCTTACTTACCTAGCGTAAACGCAGGAATAGGTGCAGGTGTAGATAAAGTAGGACGCTACACCAGCCAAGGTGCTAGCGATGCTGTAACCAACATTATGCCTGGCAAAGCTACGCCCGAAATATTACCCAACTACGTACTGGGCGTAACAGCAATGTGGGAGGCAGATATTTGGCGTAAATTGCGCAATGCAAAACAATCGGCAGTACATAATTATTTGGCAAGTGTTGATGGGAAAAATTTTATGGTAACACATTTAATTTCGGAAATTGCAAATTCATATTACGAATTAATTGCTTTAGATAATCAGTTAGAAACGCTGCAAAAAAACATAGACATACAAACCAATGCGTTAGAAATTGTAAAGTTGCAAAAAGTAGCCGCAAAAGTTACTGAGCTAGCTGTACGTAGGTTTGAAGCTGAAGTGTTAAAAAACAAAAGTCGTAAATATTATATTTTGCAACAAATAACGGAAGCAGAAAATAAACTTAATTTTTTGGCAGGTCGTTTTCCACAACGCGTAAACAGAAACTCAAGCAACTTTACTGAACTCGCTATTGATTCTATATTTTCGGGCGTACCCTCACAGTTATTAGCTAACAGAACAGATATAAGGCAAGCCGAACAGTTACTAGTAGCTGCTAAAATGAATGTAAAAATAGCTAAAGCCGAGTTTTACCCATCGCTTCGTATTACTGCTGCTGCAGGTTACAACGCATTTAATCTTGCTTATTTAATACAAACTCCACAATCGTTATTGTATAATATAGCAGGCGATATGGTAGCACCATTAATTAATAGGAATGCAATAAAAGCTAATTTTTATACTGCTAATTCGAAACAAATACAGGCAGTGTATAACTACGAACGTGCAATATTAAAAGCACACATTGAAGTTGTAAATCAATTAAGTAATATTAATAATTTAAAAACAAGTTTTGATTTAAAAAACCAACAAGTAAACACACTAACCGAATCTATAGAAATTTCCACAACATTATTTAAATCGGCAAGAGCCGATTATATGGAAGTATTACTTACACAGCGAGACGCTTTGGATTCTAAATTTGAATTAATTGAAACCAAAAAACAACAACTAAATGCTAAGGTAAATATGTATCAAGTACTAGGCGGAGGCTGGAGGTAGCAAAAAAAATTAGCTAATTTATAATAGAGTTTATATAAATTAAACTTACAATGTTTGCTATAAACTTACATGTGGCTTAACAAAGTAGAAGCACTGATAGTAAAGATCACATGTACTTTCACTTTGCTAAGCCACCATTAGGTAAATTATTAGTTAACTATTTTAAGTATAGTAAACCCAAACATATTTAACATAACTTGGTATACGCTAGGCTTTATACTACTTTCGTAACTTATAATTTCAATTCATCATTATGAAAGAAAAAAATAGCAACATAAGTGCAGGCATACAAGTTAATAAGTACATAAGTTCTAGTGGTTACTGCTCTCGCCGTGAGGCTGATGCATATATAGCACAATGTCGTGTAACTATTAACAACGATATAATACTACTTGGCGCACGCGTTCATGCTGGTGATGTGGTAACAGTTGATGGCGAAAAAATAAAAGTAAAAACACAAAATAATATATACATAGCTTTTAACAAACCTGTAGGCATAACCTCTACTACAGATACGCAAGACAAAAGCAATATCATATCATTCATCAATCATCCTAAACGTATATTTCCTATTGGCAGACTAGATAAAGACTCAGAAGGCTTAATACTCCTTACTAACGATGGCGATATAGTAAACAAAATATTGCGTACAGGCAACGAACACGAAAAAGAATATATTGTAACCGTAGAAAAAGCCATAACCCCCGATTTTGTAACACGTATGGCAAGTGGATTAAACATACTTGGCGAAAAAACCAAACCGTGTAAAGTGCAACAATTAGGCGGCAAAAAATTTAAAATAATACTTACACAAGGACTCAACCGCCAAATACGCCGTATGTGCGAAGCACTTAACTATCACGTTACTAGCCTAAAACGTATACGTATTATGAGTATACACTTAACAGATATTCCTACTGGTAAATGGCGAAACTTATCATTAGTAGAGATGGAACAATTGCAAAAGCAACTACTTACATCAAACAAAACTGAAAAAACAATTGTTGCTAAACCTAAAAAAACAAACAAAATATTTGACCCTAACAAACACGAAGTTGCACAATATGAACAAAAACCAAAACCTACAAAAAAAATAGCACC
>JACMRI010000018.1 GCA_014376525.1 Bacteroidia bacterium
AGCGTGTACCCCAACCCAGCCGTAAGCATATTAAATTTTGATTGGGAAACTACTACTAACCAAACCTATACCTTACAAGTAACCGATGTGTTGGGCAAAGTAGTAAATACACAACACATAGCTAGCGACCAACGTACAGGGCAAGTAGATATTAGTACTCTTACTAAAGGAGTGTATTTGTACCAAATAATAGGTACTACTGGCACAACCAATGGTAAATTTATAAAAGAATAATTAGTTTAAAATTTTTAATCCTGAACACTTACTAATGTAAGTGTTCAGGATTATTCAGTAACTATATACTATGAAAATATATTATTTATTCTTCTTTATTCTTTTTCTTCCTATTCCTATACTAGCTCAAAATTTAGTACTTAACCCTTCGTTTGAAGACCATACGACTTGCAACTTAGATTCTAATCCATCAAATTTTAATACTAATGTTCATCATTGGCAAATGCTACTATATTTAACAAATGTATATTTTAATAGTTGTGAGCCATTTAATTTAACCAACGGACATGGTAACGGAGTGCCTCAAAATTTGTATGGATATCAATATCCAAAATCGGGTGTTGCTTATTCACTCATACGTACGATGTATTACAAGGATTATACTAATCTAATACCGCCCCCTGACGGAGTAGATAAACGCTCTTATTTACAAGGGAGATTTAGTAAGGGGTTAACGAAAGACTCTATATATTGTATTTCATTTCATGCAAGTAGAGTAGATTATGTTCTTAATTCTTTTTTTGCTAGTATAAAAAATTTAGACGCACACATTAGCGATACTATATTAAAATGGAATAATGGAGAATTTAAAGTTTTAAAAAATATAACACCACAAATAAAAAGTAAAAGCGTAGTGAACGATACCACTAACTGGATAAGAATATCTGGCTTTTACAAAGCCCATGGTGGCGAACAGCACATAACCATAGGTAATTTTACAATTGATGACCTAACTGAAGTACAACGTACTAATTACCTTATTAACCCTATTGACTATTATATAGATGACGTGAGCGTAACACCCTTATCCTTAACATCTCCCAAACTAGGCAAAGACACCTTACTGTGCCGTAACACCTTGCCCTACACCCTTACAGCGCCCGCAGGGTATGATAGTATATTGTGGAGCAACGGTAGCACAGGCAACACCTTACAAGTAACCACCGCAGGTACATATTGGGTAAAATGCACCGCCACAGGCTGTGGCGAGTTATATGATACTGTAAATATAAGCATACGCAACACACCCACACTTAACCTACCTGCTAACGCCACTGTGTGTCTCGGCGATAGCCTTGCGCTTACTGCGCAAGCGGGCTTTAGTACTTATACTTGGAACACTAACCACACTACACCTACCCTATATGTAAGCAATGCAGGCAATTACAAAATAAACACCACCACAGTATGTGGCACACAAACGGATAGCACACAAGTACTATTAGACTCGCTACCTACCTTTACCCTAAGCCTTGGTAACGACACCACACTATGCAACATCAATAACATAAACCAACCCATAACCCTAAGTACTAGCCACACTATGCCTAATTACACATGGAGCAGAGGTGCTACTACAGCAACTATAACAGTAAACGAAGCGGGTGTATATGTGCTAAACGGACACTACTACTGTGGTACTAAATCCGCCAACTTACATGTAGATGATTGCTTGCAGGGCGTATCCTACAGCTTTTATATTCCCAATGCCTTTACACCTAATGCAGATAAACTCAACGAGGTATTTGCCCCCAAATATTACAACATAACTATTGATGATTTTAAAATATACACACGCCGAGGCAACTGTGTGTACGAACTAAGTAATAACCCCAAAGGCTGGGACGGCATGTATAAAGACCTACAATGCCCTACTGGCGAATATATATACAAACTACTCTATACCATAAATGATACACAACAAGTGGTGCAAAAAGTAGGCAAGGTGGCATTGTTAAGAGATTAGTGGAATATTTACACCCATGGTAGCGTTGATGATGTGCGTGCATTGTTGCATACGTTGTAAAAGTGTTCCATGTATAATTTCAAATTTAAAGCCGTAAGATAATAACTCTTTTTTATACCTTAAAAATAATTCTTCCCTATCATTAGGGTGTTCTCTAAATGGTGCGTTTTCCCAAGGGAAATCGGGGCTTGCCAAAAAATAATAATCGTATGTGTTTTCTACTATTGATTGTAAAATAGGAGTGGGGCAAATGCCATATTTTACTTCAGCCCATACTTTATTTACCAATGGAGATGTGTCGCACACTAGTAATTTATTACCTCGCTGGGCTAATAGATGTTCACTTTGCAATTGCCCTATGTTTATACTTTGAATATCATTTAATGTATATAACTCTGGGCTAGTAAGTTTGGCTAAATACTCGCAGGCATACTCAGGCACATATATAGTTTTGTAGTGCTTTGCAAGCAAGGTGCATAAGGTAGATTTTCCGCTACATTCAGCACCTACTATGGCTATTTTTAGTATGGACATTTTTTTATGTAGGAATTACTTCCCCACCAACATTTTAATAGCAACAATTATTAGCACCACCGAAAATATTTTTTTTATAGTGTCTTGGCTCATTCCCAATGCTACTTTTGAGCCAATAAAGCCACCTACAATAAATCCAAGAGCAATAAATGCCGAATATTGAAAATTGAGGTTTCCCGCTTTATAATAGTTCATTACCGCTAGTATTCCTACAGGCATTATTAGCACTCCTAAGCTAATCCCTTGCGCCTGATGCTGAGTCAAACTCAAAAAATAAATTAGAGCGGGCACTATAATTATACCTCCGCCTATACCCATAACCCCACTTAGCAAGCCCGCCAAAAGCCCTATTGATAGTAATATTATAAATGTTTGTGTGTTCATGTACGCGTTTTAATTAATTACAATTGCGGGTAATAAGGCGATATCATTATGTATACAATAACTCCTGTAACCGTTACATACAGCCACATTGGAAATACAAAACGTACCAATTTACGGTGTTTTTCAACCTGCATTTGCAAGCCTCTGTTAAACGACATAAGTATAAGTGGAAACACCACTATTGCCAATAAAATGTGCGAAAAAAGTATAAATAAATAAATACTTTTCATAACACCTTCATTACCGTAATGTGTTTCGGGAGCAAAATAATGATAAGGAATATACAACAATATAAACACCGATGAAAGTAGGAATGCGGTTAAATTTATTTTTTTGTGCGCATCAATATTCTTCTTTTTTATTTGATACAATGAAATTAATAACAATATGCTACAAGCACCGTTTAAATAAGCGTTGATGAGTGGTAATGTGTATATCCACTTAGGAGTTTCGGCTATTACCGGTATTACTTTGCGGTTGAGTAGCAACACTACTACGAATACAAATATGGATACGCCCCATATAATTTTGTTTATGGTACTATCTTTCATTTTTTGGTTAATTATGTAATTTTGGCTAAAAGCAATTTTTAAAACTCCCGTTTAGTTAAAAAAAAACCGCTATGCACTAAGTACATAACGGATTCTGTTTTTGTTATAAAAATAAATTGGGTAAGTATTAAGCAGTAACTACTGATACGAATGAACGACCTTCAGCTTTCTTTTTAAATACTACAGTACCATTTACTAAAGCAAACAAAGTATGGTCTTTACCAATACCTACATTTGTACCAGGGTGATGTTTAGTACCACGTTGGCGAACAATAATGTTACCAGCGATGATAGCTTGCCCACCAAATATTTTTACACCTAATCTTTTACTGTGTGAATCGCGACCGTTCTTAACGGAACCCGCGCCTTTCTTATGTGCCATTTCCTTTTAAAATTTTATTTAATAATTAATATTAAGCGATTATTGAATCAATAGTAAGTTGAGTAAATGAGTGACGGTAACCATTCATTTTTTGATACCCCTTACGACGTTTCTTGTGAAAAATCAATACTTTATCGCCTTTAATATGATCAACAACTGTTGCCGATACTTTTGCACCTGCAATTGTAGGAATCCCTAACTTAATTGCACCTGCATTATCAACTAACAACACGTTTTCGAAATCAACTTTCGCACCTTTTTCGGCAGCTAAGCGATTTACATATATTTTATTACCTTTTTCAACTTTAAATTGTTGACCTGCTATTTCTACTATTGCGTACATTATAATGTCTTAGTTTTAGCTGTTATTATTTATGAGTTTTCTCGCTAGAAACAGTTAATCTTTTTCTTCCTTTAGCTCTGCGTGAAGCTAATACGCGTCGTCCGTTGGCTGTTGCCATACGTTGACGGAAGCCATGTTTGTTACGACGTTTACGTTGTGATGGTTGAAATGTTCTTTTCATTGCTAGTTATTCTTATATGTTTTGTATTCCACTCGTTGCGCCGTGTTATTCACTTAACAACGATTTAGATTTTTATTTGTTGGCAAAGACAATACGTTTGCTTACTTCAAATTGAGTCTATTTGAAGCGCAATTTTATTTTTTGCTTGTGCAATAGTACTACTTTAAACTTTTATTCACAACAGTTATTAACATTTTTTTTAAACAATTTTACTAAGGTGTTAATTCGCGAATTGGTTACTAAATAATTATTGTGTCGTCCGACAGCAACTTTCTAGCGCTATAGTGTTTTAGCTGGTGTAAATATTTTGAAGTATTCGTTTTAAACTAAGTAGTATACTGCACTGTTATTGAGAAAAGATGTTCAACGTTTTATTAATTTTTTGCTCGCAATTAATTTATTATTTGCATCAAAAAACGAAACTAAATAAATACCTGCGCTTAGCGTACTTGTGTTTATGGTTGCACCCTCTATATTTTTATTGGCTAATAAAGCACCGTTATTAGCAGTAATAGTATAGCTTTTAGCTTTTATAGCTGAACTAAAATTAATGCTGTTTTCCGCTGTTGGGTTTGGGAATATTAACACATCGGGAGTACTTTTTGTTAGGTCTTTAGTAGTTGTTACATTTGCTGTTTTATATACATTGCCGTGCGCAGCGTATATGTAAATATCAGCCCCAACACCTGCCATTGCATAGTTGGGTACTCCATTTTTATTTTTTGACACTTCAAAACTTCCAAAATTGTTGGTTGTTTTATATATATCATCGTTAAATGTCAATGAATAAGTAGTGTTACCATATTCATAAAAGCTAGCATTGTTTGCCATTACAGAGTTGTTGTAATTAGTAAATGGTAATTTACTAGCAACGAAAGATTGTAAACCGTTGGTACTTATATATACAGAGTCGTTGGCTAGTATAAACGCATTTTGAGCATTTTGTACTTTTACGCCTGTAGCATTATAACCTAGTTTGTGTATATTGGTATTAGTCCAAGTAAAACCACCGTCGTTACTTTTACTGTAATTAAAATTAAGCTCTTTACCCATCATCAAGCCTGTATATTGATCGCAAAACGAAATCATTTTTGGTTTATTTTTAATATCATCAACAGGGATAGAATTGTTTAGCACCCATGTGTTACCACCATCAAGTGTAAAGTAGGTTTCATTAGTGTGGTGATGGGTGTAATTGGTGCCAGCGGGGTGGCTAGTAACACTTTGTCCAATAGCAAAGCCCAATTGTGAATCCCAAAAATACACTTGTGCTACCACTACTTTATCTATACTAAAACCATTCATAGCTGGCGTCCAAGTAAGTCCTGAGTTAATAGTTTTTAGTAGCATAGGCACTTCGGTTTTAACACCACCAGTATACATACAGCTCCACACAGACCAAGTAAAACCTACACGTCCATTTATGAAATAACTTCCCAGTTCGGTAAAGTAAGTAGAATCGTGGCGTATAAATAACGAGTCCCAATTAGCTCCACCATTAAACGAGCGCAGCAATGAACCGTCTATACGATGTATGTATAGGGTGTCTTTGGCGGGGGCGTGTATAATGCCACTTACATCAGCAAAGCCTGTGTTATACGTTTGCCAGTTATCTTGTTGTGCATAGCTTGTAAGCGTACTTACTATAACTAATGCAAGAGCTATAATTTTTTTCATCTATTAATTAATAAGAGTGTAGGGTTTAAAAACCATTAGGGGTAGTAATTATCTTTGCAGTAACGTCGGTACCTGCACCTGCAGTAAGGGTAGTGCCTGGTCCAAACGTAATTTCTTCTCCTGCTCTAAAATGGCACACATTACCCGCATTAACTACAAAACCACCTTTTATATCAGCTACTATGGCATTGGTAGCATCTCGTTTATAATCTCCTACATACATTTTTCCTTTGAGTGTATTAGATATATAATCAAACGCAGTGTAGCGATATACTTTGTTAATACCCAGTACTAAAAAATCTATACCATTAGCGCCATCAAGTATAACCGCACCTTTATCAGCATACCACACATCGTAATTGGTAACAGGCTGTGTTAATAAATATCTAAATGGTATTTTGCGCGAGTCTTTAGTGTTATCAGCATACAAGTCATCAACCCAACCCTCTTGTTTGTTGTATGATGGTATAATGTAATTAGTAGTAGGATAGTTAGATTGTAAACCTGTGGTTTCGTCTTCGTACATTTGCCATATTTTATCTACCATGCAATGATGAATAAAAAATATTGGGTCGCGTGGAGATGCACCTGTACCCATTGTGCCGCCTACCCACACGTGCGCACCATTGTGGTTACTACCTTCTAATACACGAGAGAAAGAGGTACTGCTTAACGACCAAAATGTAGAACTAGTAATTGCAGTGGCAAAGGTTTGTTGAGTTGGTAAACTACTTAAATCACTTAGCATTGCGCCTCGTGTAACACCCCAGCCAGTAAACTTGTTAAGGTTAAGCATATCAAAGTACCAAAAATTAGGGCTATTGGAGGCAGTTATAGGCAAGGCAATGTTTTTAGGTGGATCATTGCGCCAATCCCAAAAAGGTAATGCTAAATAATCGTACTGTGGTGCCGATGTGCGCAACATTAACTCGTAATGCAATAGCATAAAACGATGGAACGACGTAAAGTTAGAGCCATCGCCACGCATAGAGTGTATGTTGGTACCAAAGTGTGAACCATGAATATCGGCAAAGTGAGTACCCTTACCCACTGTGCTAACGCCACCAGCCCATACTAAGTTAAGTGCGCCTACATAATCTGTTTTTTCTGAAGTAGCAAATTCCAAATAATTTTTTCTAATTATTTGTGCAGTGCCACGTATGTGCAGTGTAGCAACACAGCATATAATTAATAAACAACGGGTATATATTGTATGCATTATTTCTTTAATAAAATGTTTTTGAACACTTGCATTTCTTGCTTAAGTTGTTCGTTTTCGGCTTTTAAGTTTATTACGTGTAAGTAAAGTTCCTCTAATGAGCGTAGCATATTTTGTTGTGTTTCACCCAATGATTGTGAGCCTTCAGTTTCTACCACTTTGGCACTTAGCAGGTAAGGTAAGTGGCGTTCTACTTTTAAATAATTGGCTACTTGTTGTAAGCTCATTAGTTTGTAGTTATCTTCAAACACATAATCGGGCCATGGTTTAGATAGCGTAACTTTTACTTCGCGTGCTCCAATTGTACCTTCTACGGCCAGTCTCATAGTACCCAGAGGCGATGTGCCAGTGCCAATACCCACCTGCCCCGTAGAGGTAATAGTAAGGGCTGTAGTGCCATACATACTAATGGTAAATGGTTTTTGATTTCCTGATGTTGCCACCAAAGCTATACCCGTATTACCTGTTAAATTAGCATCAATAGATAGTGATAAATTACTTGTTGCATTTATTGCCGAAAGTAAATTGATAGTAGATTTTACGCTATTTTGATTGTATAATTGAAATACCGATTCTGTATTTTGATAAGTACCTGTTAATAAACTATTACCCAATACAAACTTTGATGCTTTACGAGTAGCGTTATTTACCATAAAATCTACACTCACAGGAACTGCTGCTACACCTATACCTACTGTTCCTTCTCTAAATATGGTGCCTGTTTGTGTAGTAGGTCCGCCCCATTGTTGTGCTAAACTTATTGTAGAAATACTTAATGCCGCAATGGCTAAAATGCAATTTTTTTTCATAATTGATACTGTTTTATATTTTAGAATTTTGGTTAATTACGTGTAATTAATTTTGTACTACAATGTGTTTGTAGGTACTATTGTTTTTGCTGTTTGTTAATTTTAAGTTGTAATATCCGTTACACAAGTTACTTACATTTATTGTGTGTTTACCCAACTCGGTAGCAACTTGATAGTGTACTATCTGCCCCATTATATTATATAATTCTAGTGTACTTAAATCATTTGATGAAAGTACAGTAACACTATTTTTAGCAGGGTTAGGATAAACAGTTACTTCATTATTATTTACTGTTTTACCAATACTTACAAGCCCACTTACATCAGTAAGTCGTATATCGTCAAGGCGAAGTGCTATTACATTTTGGTTATAATTAAGTGCCAAAAAACCTAAGTGATATATACCGCTTGACGCTACTGTAAAATTAATGCTATCATTTATCCACTTACTATTAGATGGAACGGTATCTAACGAACTAAGTACTTTAATAATAGATGTTGAATTTTGACCAGTTCCCAAATAAGCACCAAAGCTACCCGTGTAACCAGTAGCCATATTTTTCCAATAGCTAAGGTTGTAGGTTTTTCCTGCTTGTAATGCCAAGCAGGATGAAAACAAATAATCATCGCAGGTTGTAGCTGAAGTTTCTAACATACGCATACATAAGTTGCCAGTAAGAGGATCTATTGTTGTAGTGTCCCACGAGTTTGGCGAGCCATTATCTTCGCCATACCAATTTAATAATTCTGATGATGGAGCACGTTCAAACCCAGTAGTATAAGGGATGCTATTTTGTGGATAGGAATATGAATTTACTTGTAATTGATTGTTTGAAAAATCTCCATCTAAAGCATTAACTGCCGTACCATTTATGGTGTATGCACCTAAGGTACTAAAGTTTGCAGTAGCGTTAAACACGTATTTAATAGTATCGTTAGGTGCTACATTTTGCGTAATGTTTTCGGTAATAGTTGGGTTAGCATTTATTTGGTAGGATAAGTCGGTAGCCCCTGTTAGTGTGGATTTACCGTCGTTGCGCAACCATATTTCTATAATTTCGTTAGTGCCATTAAAACAACTAAATGGTGGTACAAAAAAATCTATCACACGCAAATCTACCACCATCTTTGGAGCTATAATAAACGTACCATTTGCATCGCCCGAAAAATTAAATTGGTAATATCCATCGCCCGAAACGTGGAAACTTGCCGTTTTATTACCCGTAATATTACCAACGGTTACATCAACTTTAAAGTTTAAATTTCTACCTGCCACACCGCCCCAAAAATCGTTAGTGTTAGCACCCCATGTTATGGTTTGCCCTGCTACTATTCCATTATAACTTTCCAAACCACCTCCACTAACACGTGTAGGAAATGTAAGGTTAGGTGTACCCGTAGGGCTTATTCCTATGGGGAAAGTTATGGCTATAGAGTCGGCATACTCGCCATCAGTATTAGTAAGGTTTAAGGTTAAGTCCATAGTTTGTGTACTACTTGCCACATAACCATAACTTATAATATTGGCTGCAACGGCCATAGGTGCTGTATTGTGAGTAGGTATGTTACGTTGGTTAACTTGTGCAATAAGTAACGTAGTGGATAGTGCGCTAAATATTGTTGTTGTTAGTAATAGTTTATTCATAGTTAATTTTAAGTTATTGGTAAATATAACACATATATTTTAAAGATTAAATTATTAGTATCCTCAATTGTTAAAATGTATAATATATAGCAACTTGTTTAATAATAGGCTATCTCTTTGCTAAACCCTATCACAGCTAGAAACGAGATGTTAACGAAAGTTTAAATGCGCTAATAAGACAATACTTTACCAAAGGGAGTAGTTTTTAAAATATAACAACACTAAAACTAATTGGAGTACAAGAGATTTAAAATAATAAATCAAGAAAAAGATTTGGATTAGAAACCCCAAATTATATATATTTTTAGAAAAAATTAATAACAATGAATAAAAGCTGCATTTACAACTTGAATTCGCTAGTTAAAAAAAGGGAACGAATAAAATCCGTTCCCTTTTTAAAATAAATTATTAATTGTAAAAATTAAGATAGTGCCACTCGTTTAAAACCAGTAATAACAGCTCCATCTGTAGCTTTAGCAACGTATTGTGCTACTGTTAATTTAGAATCTTTAATAAACTCTTGATTGTTTAATGTATTCTCTTTAAAGAATTTAGCTAATTTACCTTGAGCAATTTTTTCAACCATATCTTCTGGTTTACCTTCTGCGCGCACTTGGTCTTTTGCTATTTCCATTTCACGTTCAATAGTTGTAGTGTCTACGCTATCTTTATCTAAAGCTATTGGGCACATAGCTGCTATTTGCATAGCAACATCTTTACCTACTTGATCATCAACATTTTTGTTAAATGATACAATAGTTGCAATACGATTACCTGGGTGATTATAAGCAACAACTTTTTCAGATGTTACAGTACTATATTGACCAACCTCAATTTTTTCGCCTATTTTGGCTACGTTATCAAGTATTAAATCAGCTATTTTAGCACCGTTTAAATCTGAAGCCAATAAAGCCGCAGTATCGTTAAATTTGTGAGCAACTGCAGAGTCTGCAATTGATTCAGCAAATTTAATAAAGTCAGCGTTTATAGCTACAAAGTCAGTTTCGCAGTTTAAACTAAATATAACTCCCGATTTGCCATCAGCAGCAATTTTAGCTATAGCATAACCTTCTTTAGCATCACGGTCGCCACGGTTAGCAGCCACTTTTTGCCCTTTCTTACGCAAATAATCTACGGCAGCCTCAAAGTCGCCATTAGCTTCTGTTAATGCTTTTTTGCAATCCATCATACCTGCACCAGTTTGAGTTCTCAAACGGTTTACGTCAGCTGCTGTAATTGTTAATGTTGACATTATATTATATAATTAGTAATTATTATTTTCTTTTACGCACACCTGCACCTCCCTTACGTTCGGCATTTTTGTCTCCTTTTTCGTCTTTAGCTTCTGTACCTTCAGTTTCTTCATCTTTATCAGATGCGTCTTTGTCGGTTTTACGTTCTGCTAAACCTTCAGCTATAGCTTTAACCATAACCTCAACTATTAATGCTATTGATTTAGTAGCATCGTCGTTTGCAGGTATAGCATAATCAACTAATTTAGGGTTTGAGTTAGTATCTACTATTGCAAATGTAGGTATGTTAAGACGTTTAGCTTCAGCAACTGCAATGTGTTCTTTAGTAATATCAATTATAAACAATGCCGAAGGTAGGCGTGTCATATCTGCAATGCTACCAAATACTTTTTGTAGTTTTTCGCGTTCGCGAGTTATTGTTAGCTTTTCTTTTTTAGAAATAGAAGTGAATGTTTGGTCTCCTAACATTTTATCAATCGTTGACATCTTTTTGATTGTCTTACGAATTGTTTGAAAGTTAGTAAGCATTCCACCTGGCCAACGCTCTGCCACAAAAGGCATATTAATGGTAGGTATTTTTTCTGCTAATACTTCTTTAGCTTGTTTTTTAGTAGCAACGAACATAATTTTTTTGCCCGATTTTGCTATTTGTTTTAATGCAGCAGCTGCTTCTTCAACCTTAGTAAGAGTCTTATTTAAGTCAATTAAGTGAATGCCATTTTTTTCCATAAAAATGTAAGGAGCCATTGCTGGGTTCCATTTTCTTTTTAGGTGACCAAAATGAGCGCCTGCTTCTAGTAATTCGTTGTATGTAGTTCTTGATGACATGGAATATGAATAAGTATAGATTAACGTTTGCTGAATTGGAATCTTTTTCTTGCCTTAGCGCGACCGAATTTCTTACGTTCAACTTCACGTGGGTCACGTGTCATTAAACCTTCTTTACGCAATGCTGGTTTGTTGTTAGCGTCTAACACAACCAATGCACGAGATATACCTAAACGTAATGCTTCTGCCTGACCTTTAAATCCGCCGCCAGCTACAGTTGCTTTAATATCGTATTTCTCGATAGTTTCAGTAATTGTAAATGGTTGATGAATAATAAAACGGATAGGATCAGTAGTGAAGTATTCGTTCAATTCGCGACCATTAACGGTTATTTTACCTGTTCCTTTGCTTAAAAAAACGCGCGCTACTGCAGCTTTACGTCTTCCGAGTGTGTTTATAACTTCCATATTTATTTAGATGTAGTTGTAGTAAGATTTAACTTTACTGGTTTTTGTGCTTCGTGCGGGTGTGTTGTACCTGCATATATATGCAAGTTTCCAAACATAACTGCTCCTAGCTTGTTTTTAGGCAACATGCGTTTAATTGCATATTCCATAACACGCGTAGGGTGTTTTGCAAATAACTCTTTTGGAGTAGCAAAACGTTGTCCGCCTGGGTAACCAGTATGGCGTACATATTGTTTTGTTTCCAATTTGTTACCTGTAAAACGCACTTTTTCAGCGTTAATTACTATAACATAATCACCGCAATCAACGTGCGGTGTAAAGTAAGCCTTAGTCTTACCACGTAGGATGCTCGCAATTTGCGTAGCCAAACGACCTACAACTTGATTTTCAGCGTCAACAATTACCCAGTTTTTTGTAACTGTAGCACTGTTTGCCGAGACTGTTCTGTAACTTAATGTATCCACTTTTTTTGTATAAAATTGTTATTCCCTATCATATACTTCATAATAGAGATTGCAAATATACTTTTTATTTTTGTAGCTACAACGTTTCACACATCTTTTTTGTTAATAAAAGTTTTAAACCGTTCATCAACATTTAAAACAATACATTAAAACCGATGTGTATTTTGCTGGTGCGTAGGTCATATTTATTATTATTTTGTTTACCAAGCGCGTATATTAGTGTAAAAATACCTGTTTTAGTATCAATGTTTAAACCAACGCCTGTGGCTTGTAAGAGTTGATGTACCAACAAGCCGCTATTGCTTGCATAAGCCTGCGTACTTTTGTTTTCTAGATATACCAAATCATACAGAGCAAATAAATTGGCATTTTTACCCAAAATATAACGTAACTCTGTGGTTGATTGTAGTAAAGTACTGCCAAATAATGATTCATCGTTAAAACCACGTACCGATTTTACACCTCCTGTACGGAATAATTCGTGCGCGTATAAAGTATCGCTAAGGAGTGTGTTTACAACAAATTTTTGATGTACAACAAATTTATTTATCAATCTTTTATACATACTAATACATCCTTCTAACTGCGAAAAACTATTTTTGGTTTTGTTTATAGTACGTAAACCCGATGCTATACTAAGTTCTGCAACTATACCTTTTATTGGGTTTAGTGAGTAATTGGTTTCATCTAATGCAATTTTTAATCCGTATAAATTGGTTTGTGTGTTGGGTAAAAAATTTTGTGCAATTACGTTTTTGGATAGCGCACTATTAGCCTTGTGTTGATAATACACCTGCACATAATTAGTATAAGTAAAGCGGTAACTGGCAGCCGTGCTATACTGCGAATTAAGAAAAGTACTATCGCGCTTATATATTTGCAAACTTGCATTAGCTCCAAGTGGAGTGCCTGCAATGTGCGGAACCATTGCTTGTGTAGTTAGTTCTTGTACTTGTGGTTGGGTATGTTTCCAACGCACAATAAATTGCTCAGCGTATTTTAAAGCATTATTTAACTTAAAATTAGCATAGCCTGTAAATAGTATTTTGCCTGTAATATTATCGGGCAAAAAGCCTATAAGTGCCTCGGCTTCATTGTTTTTTATGGTTTGTATATCTAGCTTTAATAACGAAATAGTGGGCGATATATATTCTACCACAGGCGCATTTGTTAGTTGAATAAAACCTAATTTATTAATACGTTTTTGCACTTCGTCAATGATGCTTTGATTGTAAACAGTGTGTTTGCGCAAGTGCAGTATTGATGTAAGTAAATTGTAATTAATTGCATTAGCAGGATTTATTAATACAGAATCTATGTAGTTTTTCTTGCCTTTGTTAATGCGCAATGTTGTAGTAAGCGTATCGTTGGCCAGTATGCTGTTGAACAACTTTATGGTAGCAAACGGATAGCCCGTATTGTCATAATTGGTTAATCTCTTTTGAATAAGTGCGTTAAAATTATCCCACAACAAGTACTGTGGTTGCACACCAATAGCAGTACTTGAAGTATCTATACTGCCCATAATACGCACCGTTAAATTGTTATACATGTACAACGTAATATTGTGCGCTAACGAATCGTAAACTATTGTGCTTAAGTAATAATCTTGACTTCCAATAGTTAGTGTTTTTTTGGTTGATAATTTAGCATAGCTAATATTTTGTTTGGTAAGTATAGTACTTACATCATTACGTAAACTATCATTTACATAGGCTGTATATTTAGTAGTGTTGTTTTGTGCCACAGTAGTAGTAGCAAACTGCACAAGGCATATTGCTAACAGTATATGAAGTTTTTTTTTTTGTGGCACGACACAACTTTTAAATAATTACACTATTTATATTTATACACAACGGAAAGTAAGGCATAAAATTTAATAAGCGCCAAATGTTTTCACACTTGACGCTTATTAAATTTTTTATAAATCTATTAAAAAAATATTTTTTAATAGTCCATTCCACCGCCCATACCTCCTGGCATTGGCATAGCTGGACTAGCTTCTTTTTTGTCGCTTATTACACACTCGGTAGTAAGTAACATAGATGCTATAGACGCTGCGTTTTCTAACGATATACGAGTAACTTTTGTAGGATCAATAACACCTGCATCAATTAATTTTTCGTATTTATCAGTACGTGCATTGTAACCAAAATCACCTTTGCCTTCGCGTACTTTATTTACTACTACTGCACCTTCGCCACCTGCATTAAATACTATTTGGCGCAATGGCTCTTGCAACGCACGTTTAACAATAGCTACACCAGTGTTCTCGTCCTCGTTTTCAAATTTTAATTTTTCTAACGCATCTATGGCACGTATGTAAGCTACACCACCACCTGGCACAATTCCCTCTTCAACCGCTGCACGTGTTGCAGCTAGTGCATCGTCTACACGGTCTTTCTTTTCTTTCATTTCTACCTCGGTAGCAGCACCTACATAAAGTACAGCTACACCTCCAGCTAATTTAGCCAAACGTTCTTGTAATTTTTCTTTGTCGTAATCGCTAGTTGCGGTTTCTATTTGCGATTTAATAGCCCCTACACGTGCGCTAATATCCGTTTTTTTGCCTGCACCGTTTACAATAGTAGTATTGTCTTTATCAATAGTAATTTTATCTGCACTTCCAAGCATACTTAGTTCGGCATTTTCTAATTTAAAACCACGATCTTCGCTTATTACTGTTGCTCCTGTAAGTATTGCTATGTCTTCCAACATTGCCTTACGACGGTCGCCAAAGCCTGGTGCTTTTACTGCTGCAATTTTTAATGAGCCACGTAGTTTGTTTACTACCAATGTTTGTAATGCTTCGCCATCTAAGTCTTCGGCTATTATTAACAAAGGCTTACCCGACTGCATCGATTTTTCTAATATGGGTAATAACTCTTTCATTGCTGATATTTTTTTATCAGTAATTAAGATGTTTGGAGTTTCCAATGTAATATCCATTTTTTCGGCATTGGTAATAAAATAAGGAGATATGTAACCACGGTCAAACTGCATACCCTCTACTATTTTAACTTCGGTTTCGGTACCTTTGGCTTCTTCAACAGTTATTACACCTTCTTTTTTTACTTTAGCCATTGCGTTAGCAATTAATTTACCTATTACGTTATCGTTGTTAGCCGATATTGTAGCTACTTGTTCTATTTTTTGAATATCGTCGCCTACTTTTTTCGATTGTTTTTTTAAGTCGGCAACTACTGCTGCTACTGCTTTGTCTATACCACGTTTCAAATCCATAGGGTTTGCGCCTGCGGCAACGTTTTTTAAACCTGCTGTAACTATAGCTTGTGCTAACACAGTAGCGGTGGTAGTACCATCGCCTGCTTGTGTAGCTGTTTTGCTTGCTACCTCTTTAAGTAATTGTGCACCCATGTTTTCTATAGGGTCGCTCAATTCTATTTCTTTGGCTACCGTTACACCATCTTTGGTAATGTGTGGTGCGCCAAATTTTTTATCAATAATTACATTACGACCTTTGGGACCTAAAGTAACTTTTACTGCATTTGCTAATTGATCAACGCCACTTTTAAGTTTTTCGCGTGCGTCGCTATTAAATGATAATTCCTTTGCCATTTTTTTTATGATTTATATGTTAGTGTTGGGATAATAGTATTGAGATATTAAACAATAGTACTAAGATTTAGGTAGTGATATTTTAGCTTTGTCTTGGTTACTCAATTAAGTTGTTGTGCAACCACCACAAGGTATTTAAACTACTGCAAAAATATCTGCTTCGCGCATTATTAAATATTCTTTGCCGTCTACTGTAACTTCAGTACCTGCGTACTTTCCGTACAAAACTTTGTCGCCTACTTTTACAGTCATAGGTTCATCTTTTTTTCCTGCACCTACGGCTACTACCTTACCATGTTGTGGTTTTTCTTTGGCAGTATCGGGTATGAATAATCCGCTTGCTGTTTTAGTTTCTGCCTCCGATGATTCTATTACTACACGGTCGCCTATTGGTTTAATGTTTACTTTTGCCATTGTGTTTTTATTTAAGGTTAATTATTAAGATTTTATATTTATTTTAATTCACAAATAATGCCACGTAAGGTGCGTGTTTATTACAAGTCATAATTTCAGTATGGTAACTTGCTTATCACTCAAAATGGCAGAGCACATTGTTAATTTATGACAAATTAGTATTTTTTTAAGTTTTTAAATAAACTTAAAAAACACTTGCACTATTTTACAATTTTAAAACTTAAAAAAGTAATTATATCAAATTACGTCCTACTGCTTTAGCTACGCTGTTTAATGAGTTAAACAAATCAGTAAACTCTTGGTGGTTTAACTGTTGCGAGGCATCGCTTTTAGCTACTTTAGGGTTAGGGTGTACTTCTATTAACACGCCTTCTATGCCCATAGCAATACACGCACGTGATAAATCGGGTACGCCATACGCATAACCAATGGCATGCGACGGGTCCAAAATTACGGGTAAATTAGTATGATGTTTTAAATAAGCCGCACCGCACAAGTCTAATGTAAAACGTGTTTTGGTTTCAAAAGTGCGTATGCCTCGTTCGCACAATATAACTTGGTCGTTTCCGCCACTTAATATAAACTCGGCGGCTTGTACAAACTCCTGCAAGGTAGTACCAAAGCCACGTTTAAGCAATACTGGTTTGTTGGCAGTACCACAACGTTTTAATATACTGTGGTCGTACATTGCTTTTGCGCCTACTTGTATTATGTTAGTGTGTTCTATTACCTCCTCAATGTGCGAGCTATCTTTAACTTCGGTTATTACGCTCAAGTTATATTTTTGTCCTGCTTCGGCCAATAGTTTTAAACCTTCCAATCCTAAACCTTGAAACGTATAGGGCGATGTGCGAGGTTTGTAACAACCACCACGCAAGGTACTAATACCTAAGGTTTGCATAAGTTGGGCACTTTGCATTATTTGCTCACGACTTTCTACACTGCAAGGACCACCTATTACTACCGAGTTGTTGCTAGTACCGCCAATGGTATTTTTACCCCATTGCACACTTCGCTTACCGCTCATAAACGAAGGGTGCGCAAGTTGTATGTCGGTTTCCATTACAAATATTTTATCTACATCGGCCTCGTAAGCAGGGTTTATAGTTTTAATTGCCGATGGTGTAACCAATAGTGTTGCTCCCTCTTGTGTTACTTGTATTGCTTGCAAAGCAGTAGCTAATTCGGTAGCTCTTGCTGTTGTTACGTTGTTTTTTAATTGAATAATCATGCTGTTTTAATTTTTTTAGTTAAAAGCTAAATTTGGTTTTAAACGTAATTTTTAATTCTTAATTGATACTACTCTCCTTTAATAAGATTATTGAATGTAAGTGCGCCTACTAATTGTTGTGCAGGATTGATTACAGGTAAGTACAATACAGGAAATTGTTGTGTACGTACCAGTGCTAATAATTGGGTAATGGTGTTGTCGGCTTGTATTACCAAAGGTTTGGGGTTAAGTAATGTTGCTGCAGTAAGTTGTGTTATGTTGTTGTAATTTTTAATAATGGCTTTGCGAACATCAGCATTAGCTATAATACCTTGCAATATTCCTTGCGCATTTACACATAGGGCAAAACCTAGTTTATAGTTTTCTATTACTGTAAGTACTTCTAATAATGTGGCTGAATCACTTGTAATTACAGGTAACTCGTCGGCATCAATCATTATGTCTTGCATTACATAATGCGATTGTGTGTGC